>NZ_JBJERV010000031.1:0-45774 GCF_051882455.1 Huintestinicola sp.
GGAGGCTCAGGAGGAACAGGAGGAGTTGGTGGTGTGGTTTTCTTTCCACCGGACTCCTTGTTTGGATCATAACCGGTATCAATTTCGATCGGTCCATCCCAATCGGGATCGGCAAACAGTCTGGTTACTCCTCGGAAGTCCATTATCATAAAGTGAGTTTTGCCTTCTTTTTCACGCAAGCGTGTTCCACGTCCAATGATCTGTTTGAATTCTGTCATAGAATTGAGCGACTGGTCCAAAACGATCAATTTCGTCATTTTACAATCAGCGCCGGTTGATAGAAGTTTAGATGTAGTAGCGATAACAGGATATTTTGCTGATACGGATATGAAATAATCAAGCTTGCTCTTGCCGTATGTATCACTGCCTGTTATTCTAACTACATAATCGGGATTTACGGCAACCATATCAGCATTGGCATTAACAAGAGCCACTCTCATACGCTCGGCGTGTTCTTCGGTTGCGCAGAATACGATTGTTTTAGACATTCTTTCGGTGCTTTTTAGATATCCCGTTATCTCAGCCGCAACTTGGTCGATCCTGTCTTGTATCACAATATTATAATCGTAATCGGTATTATTGTATATTCTGTCCGGTATTTCATGACCATAATAATCAAGCTGACCTTTTGTTGGTCTCCATCCGTCACCAATATCTGTTTTTATATCAATGACTTTGAAAGGTGCAAGAAATCCGTCTTTGATTCCATCATTAAGGCTGTATTTATAAATAGGCTCACCAAAATAATCAATATTTGAAACAGTTTCACTTTCCTTGGGTGTTGCGGTCATGCCTATCTGAGTTGCTGACTCAAAATACTCGAGTATTCGTCGCCAGTTGCTGTCTTTTTTTGCACTTCCACGATGGCACTCGTCCACAATTATCAGATCAAAGAAGTCAGGCTTGAATAAAGTCTTGAATTTCTCAATAGTGTCCTCGTTGCTGTCCTCGTCATCATTATCCGTATTTCCTGCAAGCTGCTGGTACAAGGAAAAATATACCTCATATGAAGAAATGGTCGATGGATCATCCTTTGAGAAGTTCACCTTATGAATAGTTTTCTCCAGCGGAGCAAAATCCTGCTGTATTGACTGATCTACAAGAATATTTCTGTCAGCAAGATACAGTATCTTATGTTTCATACCGCTTTTCAGCAGACGATAAACGATCTGAAAGGCAGTATATGTCTTACCTGTGCCTGTTGCCATAACAAGAAGCAGACGCTGCTGACCTCTTGCAATAGCATAAAGCGTTTTATTGACAGCAATTCGCTGATAATATCTTGGCGAATGAGCATTCAGACTTGTATAAAACGGCTGATTAAGGATTCTTTCTTCTTCATCACTAAAGCCTTTACAGCCATTAGTTTCTCTTTTGAAACGCAGATACAGATCATCGGGAGACGGAAAGTCCTCCATAGAAATTTCGTGTTCTGTGCCAAGGAGCATATCGTGTTCCATAAAAGCATCGCCGTTGGAACTGTAAGCAAAGGGCAGATCAAGCATTTTGGCATATTCAATAGCCTGCTGCATTCCGTATGAAACTGAATGATTGTTATCCTTTGCCTCAACAATAGCAATAGGGTTATTTGCATTTATATAAAGAATATAGTCGGCTTTTTTGGGCTTCTCTCGGTGTGTTATGTTGCCATGAATGTTTATTTTACCGTCGGTGAATTTGACCTGGGTTTCCATGGTTATTTTGTCTTTCCAGCCGCTGTTGTGTAAAGCAGGAGTAATATAATTGAGCTTTATATCCTCTTCAGTCATTTGCTTCTTGTCAATTATTGGCATATGGTGCACCTCGCTTCCGATAATTATATATTATGAGAAGTTGCTTTTGGGTTTATTATACCATATTGATGTCAAAAAATCAAGAATTTTAGTTAGATTTACAACATTTATTCAGTGATACAATTAAAAATTCAATTCTTCGTATCTTGTTGCAATCTAACAATAATTGTAATAGACTAATTCAAAATAGGGGCTGGGAAAATAAGGCGAGTGCGACAGGAGCAGATTAGCATAATGAGTAGCTCATCCGATTTTGTTCCCACGAAATCAATGCTTGCTAAAACCTACCCTCATTCTCCCGAGTTGAATACACTTGCTATTCTCTCAGGTTGAAAAAATATTCTCCCGAGTTGAAACCCACGCAAATACGTCATTACAACCGAATATTCATAAAAACGAAGCTCTGAAGGCAGTTGCAGCCTTTGGAGCTTCGTTTTTATGCCCATAAATAAAAAGTGACAGCATTTCCGTCGAAATGACACTACCCGATAATATAAGTGACGTCATAAACGCCTGTTTTGACATCATAAATGCAGGCAGAAATCAGGCTCTGGCGTAAAATGACATCAAAATCCGGAAAATGACACCTGTGCGATGTCAATTTCATGACAAATGGACGTCAATCGGAGAATTTTACTTTGTGATAGAATTGAAATCAAGAAAAACAAGGCGTTTTAAGAATAATTCACAATAATATGTAAAAAATACAACAAAATACAACATGGAGGAATTGCCAATGATAACGGAAGAAAAAGCGAATAAGCTCTATCTGAAAAAGCTTACCCTCAAAGCCTGGACAATGATACTCCACAAGCAGGGTAAGATCAGTCTCGCCAAATGCAACAAAATGATCGCAATGATTGAAAAGCTGGCGGCGTAATTACGGGCAGGAGCTATCCTGCCCTTTTTTCACAAAAACATACGAAACGTCTTGACAAAAAGCGTTTGGTATGGTAACATCAAAATATAACCTATGATACATACAGGAGGTCCCTTATGGATATATACGAAGCCGCCAACAAAATGAAATACGAACAGAAAAACATCTTTGACCTTAAACTGCGGGTAACCTTTTATGCTCGTGTTTCCACCACCAAGGAAGAGCAGGAAAATTCTATTGAAAATCAGATAGCCTACTTTACGGATTTTATTAAGAACAATAAGAATTGGACCTATGTTGAGGGCTATGTCGACCGTGTACGAGGCGAGTACGCTGTAAATCGTGCCAACTTTATGCGTATGATAGAGGACGGCAAGGCAGGCGTTTTTGACCTCGTTCTAACAAAGGAAGTCAGCCGATTTGCCCGAAACACTATCGACAGCCTTACCTACACCCGAGAACTTCTCCGAGCAGGAGTCGGCGTTTTCTTTCAGAACGATAATATCTGCACCATCGACACCGACAGCGAGCTGCGTCTCACAATAATGTCAAGTATCGCCGCAGATGAAGTCCGCAAGCTGTCCGAGCGTGTCCGCTGGGGACATAAGCGAGCCATCGAAAGCGGCAATGTAATGGGCAACAACCGCATTTTCGGCTATGACAAAAAGGACTGCAAGCTTGCAGTAAACGAAAGCGAAGCAGAAATGGTGCGCCTGATATTTGAGGAATACGCCACAGGCAAATACAGCGTCCGCAAGATAGAGGATATTCTGTACGACAAAGGCTATCGAGGACGAAACGGCACACGCATACACCACAACACCATTTCCGGCATAATCCAAAATCCCAAATATAAAGGCTACTACTGCGGCAACAAGGTAAAAATAATCGACTACCGCACCAAGGAACAGCGTTTCCTTCCCGAGGACGAATGGGTAATGTACAAGGACGAAACAGGCGAGATAGTACCCGCAATCGTCAGCGAGGAGCTTTGGGATAAGTGCAACGAGATATTTAAGGCAAGAAGCGCAGTGGTAAAATCCCGTGAGCGTTCTCTGAAAGACAAGAGCGTTTTTACGGGGAAAATATTCTGCGCCGCCGATGATAAAGCCTACTGGCGGACAAGCTATTCAAACAGCGTTTCCAAGGGCAAGCCCATATATCAGTGGATATGCAGTGAGAAACGCCGCTTCGGTGCAAAAGCCTGTGCGTCCTTCTCAATTCTCGAATCCGACCTCTATCAGATGCTTTCCGAGCATTTCAAGGATATTGCCGAGAATATAGAGGATTATGTTGATACCTTTCTCAAAATCTATCGTGAAGCTGACACATCTTCAACCACACAAAAAGAGCTTGACTCCCTCAGAGCAAGGCTTGAAAAGGAAAAAGCCAAGCGTGAAAAGCTCCTTGACGCATATACCGAGGATCTTATCACCAAGGCGGAGTTCAAGGAGCGAAATGACGCTTCAAATATCACTATCAACGATCTTGAAGAAGAAATATATTCCATAGAGAAAAAGGCAGCCGAATCGGACGATTATGTCCGTGAGCTTGAAAAAATCGAGAAATATTTCAAGGAAATGTACAGCCCCGACAGGGATATGACCCGTGAGGAAGTGGACGAAATGGTGCTCACGATCATTGACAGGATAAACGTCATTCCCCGAAACGAGGAATGTATGAAGCTGGAGATCAAGCTGAAAACAGGCGCAAACCGCGATGTTGCGTATATCAGAGGACGTAATATAAACGGTTGTCGTTCGGGACACATCTGTAAGAAAATGATCGACAACTACAAGCAGGGTCTCAACGGCTAAGCTGTAAACCATAAAAAAAAACGGAGCCATTCGGAATGAATAGCTCCGTTTTGTATTATGGTTAAAAAGTGCTGTCAAAGGTTGCAGTGGTCTCCACAATGTCTATCCTTGTCTCGCCGCCGGCATAAGCGAAGTTTGATTTACCGCTCTTTTTGATCTTGTACATAGCGGTATCAGCAGCCTCAAGAAGCTCGGCGGAATTTGAGCCATTTTCACGGAAGAAAGCAATACCGATACTGCAGTGGATATTGAAATGAAGCTCGGTAGACTCGGAAACAAAGCCCTCGTTAAGAATACTGATGACCTCCGCAGCGACCTTGCCCGCATCACCGATAAGAGTAAGATTTGTAAGGCACATAACAAATTCATCGCCGCCGAGACGTCCTCCGAAGCCTCTTTCGTAAGTGACCTCTTTAATGGTGTCAGCCACGAATTTAAGCACCTCATCGCCGCACTTGTGACCGTACTCATCATTAAAATGCTTGAAATCGTCAAGGTCGATGAACATAAGAGCGTCCAAGCTTCTTCGTGTGCTTGATGCATTCATCTCCTCGTCCAGAGTACGGAGGAAGGTGGGACGGTTATAAAGCTGAGTGAGAGCGTCAAAGCTTGCCTTCTGGATAAGAGTAATGGCACTCTTTTTCTCCTTGTCGATATCCACAAGCAGACCGATGATCTTTGAAGGAGCGCCCGATCTGTCAAAAAACTTCTTTCCCTTGACCCTTATCCAGGAGAAATCACCGTAAAGATTTTTCATACGGTACTCGCCTTCCCACTTGTCTCCCTGAGAAGAAACAATGGTGTCCAGGTCTTCCTTGTAGCGCTTCATATCGTCCTTGTGTATCTTCATCTTGTAGAAGAAGCTCTCGCTGATGGAATCGTCCTTTGCACGGTAGCTGAATTTCTGATTGAAATTATTGGAAACATATACCTTGAAGGTCTTCAGATTTATCTCGAAAACCACATTATCCATCATCGAGACCACAGTGCGGTAACGCTGCTCGCTCTCGAAAATGCTGTCGAACATTGCATTGAACTCAGTGCTTATCTGACCAAATTCATCATTTGAATCAAGATCAAGCCTAACATTAACATCGCCCTTGTTTTTCTGATAAATTACTGAAACAAGCTTTTTAATAGGCTCGGTGAAAAAATAGCAGACCAGAATGATAGCCGCCGCCGCAAGAATTGTAATGATAATGACAGCCACACGAACACCTGATACGGAATCGGAAGCAGCCTTTTTCGCGTCAACCGACTCGAACATACTCACAACGCTCCAGCCGCCGTTAGAAACAGGAGTTCCGAAAATGTGATATCCCTCATTTTCCTTTATCACAGTGTCGCTGCCGTTCGTGTCTCCGTAATATGGAATAGCCTCGGGGATACTTTCAGCTATCGCCCTGAACTCCACAACGTCCTCAAGCTTACGGGGATTGCTGACGCTTCCCGAAATATATTTTCCGTTTGAATCAACAATAAGTGAGACCGCAAAATTGCTGTAGCCCGTGATCTTAAGCATTTCAGCCGCTTCCTCAAGGCTTACCTTCTGAACAGCCACGCCGACCTTCTTGTTGCCCGGCGTATAAACTCTCCGACAGGAATAAAAATAGCATTTATCGGAAGAATTGGGAGGATATATCCCGGAAATGCCGCTGTTTGAACCGGAAAAGGAAATATAATCATTGACCTGACTGTCAGTCTGACCGATCATGTCTGTCTTGTATGCTGCAAGAATGACCCCTCTGTCATTCAGAATGAACATATCGGTAACAGCGCTGCTGCGGCGCACTGTGTCACGGATAAGCTCATTTACATATTTAAGCTCATCATCTGAATGAGCGTCCGAGCATTCATGTTCAACAAATTCCCTGACACCGTTGTCGGAAGTAAAGCTCTTCTGGGACAAGATGATATTTCCGATAAATTCATTGAGATATGCAGCCCTGTCCCCGTTAATTATACCGAGGGAGTTTATCTGTCCCTTAACTATAGCGTCGGCGGACTTTGATGAGTACACAGAAGAAACCACGATCATAGGTATGATAAGTATGATAAGCATAAGCCCTGCAAGCTTAAATCTTATCTTCATTGCGACGGTCATTCCCTTCCTCTGCGGATTGAACAAAGCCTTGCCGTGTCCCTGCATAGTTATAGTTTAATTTTACCACAACTCCGAAAAATTGTAAATAACTTTTAGCTTTTTTTCATACTCCAAATCATTTTTCGTTATTTGCAACAAATATTTTTAAACATTTTCGGCATATTGATTATCCATACAAATTCATAAGTGCAGGAAGAAGTCTGTAGTTTTTTCTGAATATCTCGGGATATTCGGATATATCCAGAGGACACTCTCCTTGCCCTATCTCAATAAGAATAGGAACAGTTTTTCCGCCGCCCCTTGCGATTATCCTGTCGCAAAGCCCTGCGCAGGAGGTCTTGTCATAGGGATTAAGCTTGTACCCCGTCATATCGGAGATAAGCTTCGCTTCGGCATAGCACCTGCTTCGGAAATTCCCCTGCTGTGCATAATCCCACCACACCACCGAACCTGAGGCATGATAGCTTATGACGGTAACAGGGTCCGAAAGCGAGCCGATAAGCTTTGTTATAGCCCTGCTTTCCGCCTCAGACTCGGGAGAGGTGCCCTTGTAGCCCCAGCCTGTCGGGCATTTCAGCTCCTCCGCCATTCCCCATTTGCCGTTAAAATTGCAGTTTATGTCCACACCGTGTGCGTTTGCCTTCCATCTTTCATAGTACCGTGCTTCGGGAAGGTCCGTATAACCGTATGCGACCGCATTTCTATACATTGCCGCCACATTTTTTCTCAGCTGGGGATTTTTAAGTCCCTTTGCCCCCAGCTGACTGACAGTCACCCCGTCGGGATTGAGCATGGGAACAATATGTACCTGAAAGTCCTCCAGATAATCGGAAAGGAGCCTGTCCTTGTAGGTTATCCTGTTATACCCATTAAGGTAATACTCAGTCATATCCATGACAAGCAGACAGGTCATATATTCCCTGCCGTGACAGCCTGCCTGTATCACTATCTGCTTATCCGCCTTGTCATTTCCGATAATGATATCGTATATCTTCCGCTTATCTGCGGTAGTTCCTATGACCTCGGTCCTCACAAGCTTAGGATAAGCGGCAATAAGCTTGTCGATATCCTCACGCATATCATTATAGGAATATTTGGAATCGGTATTGTCCACTATCTTTTCCGACTTTTTCTTCCCGCTCTGCGAAAGCTTGTTTTCGGAAGTCTGCTTCTCTTCGTCAGCATCGGGATTATCGGCTGTATTACCGGCAGGACTGCTCCAGGGAGACGCAGGAGCGTCAGGCTGAGTATTTCCGCCCGTTTCTTCCGTAAAAGCAGGCTCCGTCTCCGAAACGACAGCTTCCGTCTCATCGGAAACTTCCTCGTCCTCAAGTATATTCCCCGTATTTCCCCATACTCCGCCATAGCAGTAAGCATAGCAGCCTGCGGACATTACCGCCAGAACTGCCAAAGCTGTCACAGCTGCTTTTCTGAAAAAATTTCCCATAAAAAGACCTCGCAACCTAATTTTGCGTACCAATTATTTAAATGTGTATAGTGGATAAAGCAGCTCTCGCAGCCCCTGCTTTTAAGCTCCTCCATTGCAAGAGCCACCATTTTAAGCCCTATTCCCTGTTTTCTGAACTCAGGGACAGTTCCCACACAGCCCACGCTGCCCGTCCTTCTGCCGTCTGAGATAAGGCAGGTCTCGTCATCTCCCAAAATGCAGAATGACGCGAGCTCGCCGTTTAAATATCCGCAGAACACCTCGCACCCGTCAAAATACTGCACCCAGTCCTCTTCAACAGCCGCCACTGCCGCTTTAAGCTCGGGGCATACGGGAGTAATGCGAAATTCCACACCCTCGGGAACGGGAATATCATAATTTTTGGAAGAAAAATCCGAAAGGCTCCGCTTCATTTCCGCACAGCCACCCGTTTTCACATACCCAAGCTTTTCCCAGAAGGGACAGGGAGCATTTATATCCTCAGCAGGGATACCGATAAAAAGCCCCGACGAAAAGCCTCCCGCATATATTTTATCAAAGCCCCTGCCTCCGATAAGCGTTTCTGCCCTGCGCACAAGTCCCGAGCCTGTTCCCTGTCCCCTGAAAGCTTCACCAACGCAAACAAGGCGCAGTTCATTGCCCTTTATAAGAGCAAATCCCCTTTCCCCGTCCTCTAAGACTTCACAGCCCCGGCAAAGCTCCTCAAATGCCTCACGGCAAAGAGGTATCTGAGGAAAACATTCCTTAAACAATAAATATCTGTCCATAGCTTGTCTCCTTTACTCCAAAGCATTCTTTTCCTTTTCCGAAAGCTCCCTTGCCACCATAACAGCTATAGGCACAGAGAGTGCGGCACTAAGCACATCTGCCGCCGCCTGAGTTATCTGAATACCGAAAAAACCGAAGGCTCCCGAAAGGATATACAGAAGCGGGATAAAGAAAAGCCCCTGTCTGGAAATGGCAAGAAGCGTTGCACGGACAGTCCTTCCCATATTCTGCATTATCATATTTGTCATAACGCAAACGCCCTGCAGAGGAGCCGTAAAGCACTGAAAGCGCAGGATATCCGTTCCCGCCGCAGCCACCTCCGGGTCATCTCTGAAAAACAGAATGAGCCGGGGAGCAAAAACATATACCACCGCACCGAATACAGTCATAAACAGTGTGGAGACCTTAATGCAGAAAAGATAGACCTTTTTTACTCTGCCATACTGCCCCGCGCCCCTGTTAAATCCGCATACGGGCTGAAAGCCCTGTCCGAAGCCGATGACCACCGAGCCGCCCAGCATAACTATCCTGTTCACCACAGAAATGGCAGCAATGGCAGCAGGTCCGTACACCACCGCAGCATGACTGAGGCAAACGGAAGCAACGCTCATTATTCCCTGCCTGAAAAGCGATGGGGAACCGAATTTGAAAAGAGCGGAAACTATTTCCTTTGAGGGCTTGAAAAGGGGCATTTTAAGCCGAAGCCTTCCGCTCATTTTAAGAAGGATCACGAAGGAGACCATCTGACTTATGACCGTAGCAAGAGCCGCACCCCGCACCCTCATTCCCAGAACGGAAATGAATATAGGGTCAAGAATAACATTCAGCACCGAGCCGCCTGCCATACCTATCATACCGTAAAAAGCGCTTCCCTGAAATCTGAGCTGATTGTTCATCGTAAAGGAAGCCATCTGAAAGGGCACACCGATAAGAAGTACGGAAATGTACTCTATAGTGCTGTCCATAAGTATCTCGTCCGCACCGAGAAATGCCGCCAGCTGCCTGTCAAAAACGCGCCCGAACACCGCAATAAGCGCCCCCGTAAGCAGCGACAGCACCGCCGCAGTGTCGCCCATTACCGCCGCCGAACGAGTGTCCCCCGCTCCCAGCCTTCCGGACATATAGTTTCCCGAGCCATGACCGTAGAAAAATCCCATAGCCTGGATAATATTCATAAGCGGCAGCGCAATTCCCACCGCCGCCGTAGAAACAGTGTCAAGCCTGCCCACAAAATAAGTGTCCGCCATATTGTAAAATGCGGTTATCATCATTGTAATGATAGTCGGAACCGCAAGCCTGCACACCAGAAGCTCCACAGGCTCCTCAAGCATCTGCCGTCTTTTTTCCTCCGCAGAGATCAAAGCTGTCCTCTCCCTTGAATATATATTTATATGATTATAACATTTTTCCTCATTTTGTTAAACGGGCAATTTATTAACTTATTGGTAAAATTTATGTAAACAATACGGGACAGACAGAAATATCGTCTGCCCCGCAAAAAATCACATATCCTGCAGATCAGCCGCCGTAATGTCGTTTTCCAGATTATCCCTTGCAAGATCGTTGTCAATGGTTGAATAAACAGAAGAAATAGGCTTCTCCGCCTTTTTCCTTCCGTAGGGAGCGGTGTGGTAAACTTTTAGGTCGGGGGAATGGGTTCCCGCAATTATGGGATTTGCCCTTTCCTTGCCGCTTTTCGCCTTACCCGAAAGCTCCGGAACGGGTGGAGTGCCGTTTTTGTGCTCCGTTTCCCCGCTGTCATACCGCCTCATACCTTGCTTTGCCATATTTATTGCCGTCCTTTCCCATAAAATTTGTGTTATGCGGCTGTAAAAACTCAGCCGTGTTTGCAGTATTTCCGAACGCGGCATATATATACCGTTTGGTTAAGTCATAAAAACTTTTTTTGCAATTCTCTTGACTTTTTTGACGAATAAGGTTATTATATATAATGTGTAATAGTGTATAAACTTCCGACAACCTTTTTTTGGAACATCGGAAGAATATTTCCGAAAGGAACGTGATGTTAGGGTTGAACGATAAGCTCAAGCTTTACGGGTTTAATAACCTTACAAAAACTTTAAGCTTTAATATATATGATATCTGCTATGCCAAGAGCCAGAGGGAGCAGCAGGACTATATCAAGTATATCGACGAGCAGTATAATTCCGACCGTCTCACAAAGATACTCTGCGACGTGACCGAAGCCATCGGCGCACACGTGCTGAATATCTCCAAGCAGGACTATGAGCCTCAGGGTGCGTCGGTAACTCTCCTTATCTCCGAGGAGCATATCTCCAAGGAGGATATGGACGAGTCCTGCAATATGAGGGGCGTTCCCCAGAAGCAGGATATTGCAGGCCATCTTGACAAGAGCCATCTTACCGTTCATACCTATCCCGAATTTCACCCCGATAACGCCATAACCACCTTCAGAGTGGATATCGACGTTTCCACCTGCGGAGAGATCACCCCTCTGAAATCTCTTGATTACCTTATCGGCAGCTTTGATTCGGACATCATCACCATAGATTACAGGGTAAGAGGCTTCACCCGTGACGAAAAGGGCAAAAAGCTTTTTATCGACCACGATATCACCTCTATCCAGGACTATATCGCCAAGGAGACCCTTGAAAGATACGACGCTATCGACATCAACGTTTATCAGGCGAATATCTTCCACACAAAGATGATGATAAAGGAAATTTTCCTCCAGAATTACCTTTTCAATACCGACACCTACGAGCTTGCCCCCAAGCGCAGGCTTGAGATAAACGACCTTCTGAGACGTGAAATGATAGAAATATTCAGCGGAATGAATATCTTTTGATCATTGGTATTTTTTGAATGGGGGTAATAACCTTGGATCAGAACAAAGCTCCTATTTACGAAGCGCTTAACAGATACAACGAAGCGAGAGTAGTCCCCTTTGACGTGCCGGGACATAAGCACGGCAAGGGAAACCCTATGCTCACAGAGTTTCTGGGGCAGACCTGTATGAACGTGGACGTAAATTCCATGAAGCCCCTGGATAATCTCTGCCACCCCGTATCGGTAATAAGAGACGCAGAGCGGCTTGCCGCCGAGGCATTCGGGGCAGGTCTCTGCTTTTTTATGGTAAACGGCACCACCTCATCGGTGCAGTCCATGGTGCTTTCGGTCTGCAAGGAGGGGGATAAGATAATCATTCCCCGAAACGTCCACCGAAGCGCTATCAATGCCATGATAATAAGCGGAGTAAAGCCCGTTTATGTTAACCCGGGAGTAAACCGCCGTCTGGGCATACCCCTCGGAATGAGCGTCAAGGACGTGGAGAAGGCAATTCTCGAAAATCCCGACGCAAAGGCGGTTTTCGTAAATAATCCCACCTATTACGGCATATGCTCCGACCTTAAAAGCATAGTTGAGCTTGCTCATTCCCACGGAATGAAGGTCCTTGCGGACGAGGCTCACGGAACTCACCTTTATTTCGGAGAAAATATGCCCATATCCGCAATGGCTGCGGGAGCAGATATGGCTGCCGTATCCATGCATAAAACAGGCGGCTCTCTCACTCAGAGCAGCTTTCTTCTTGTGGGTAAAAACACAGACCTCACCGAGGGTCATGTGCGGGCAATAATCAACCTTACCCAGACCACCAGCGGCTCCTATCTCCTGCTGTCATCTCTTGATATCGCAAGAAAATACTACGCCACTCAGGGCAAGGAGCTCTGCGCCCAGATAATAAAATCGGCAGAATACGCAAGAGAAGAAATAAACAAGATAGGCGGTTATTACGCATACTCGGACGAGCTTGTAAACGGGGACGATATCTTTGCATTCGACAAGACAAAGCTGTCAATATATACCCGCGATATCGGACTTGCAGGCATCGAGGTCTACGACCGTCTCCGCGACTCCTACGATATCCAGATGGAGCTGGGCGATATCGGCAACGTCCTTGCCATAATCTCCCCCGGCGACCGCTGGAAGGACATCGAGCGCCTTGTTTCCGCCCTTTCGGAGATAAAAAGGCGGTTCGGCAGGGACAGCGCAGGACGAATTGACCACGAGTACATAAATCCACAGATAATCCTCTCCCCCAAGGAAGCCTTTTACGGCGAGCAGGAGGTGCTGCCCATAATGGAAAGCGCAGGGCGCATATCCTGCGAGTTTGTAATGTGCTATCCCCCGGGAATACCCATAATCGCCCCCGGCGAGCAGCTCACCCCCGAAATACTTGAGAATATCGACTACAGCAAGAAGCGGGGCTGCTTTATGACGGGTACCGAGGATATGAATATTGAGAAGATAAGAGTTATCAGGCAGGACTGATAGAAAGGCGGAATATTTATGGAGCTGTGGTTCAGCGAATATCATTCAAAAGGCGCAAAAATGTCTATTAGAATAGACAAGCAGCTTTTCAGCGGACAGAGTGAATTTCAGAGAATAGACGTCTTTGACAGCCCCGAGTTCGGCAGATTTCTCACCCTTGACGGGCTTATGATGCTTACGGAAAAGGACGAATTTATGTACCACGAGATGATAACTCACGTGGCAATGGCATCAAATCCCGAAATAAAGAAGATACTCGTTATCGGCGCAGGAGACGGCGGCACCGTAAGGGAGCTTACCCGTTACAAGACTGTGGAGCATATCGATATGGTGGAAATTGACGAGGAAGTTGTCAGCGTCTGCAAGGAATATCTCCCCCAGACCGCCTGCAAGCTTGATGACCCCAGAGTACACCTATATTTTGAGGACGGACTCAGATACGTCCGCACCAAGGAAAACGCCTATGACCTGATAATCGTTGACAGCACCGACCCCTTCGGACCCGGCGAAGGACTTTTCACCAGCGAATTTTACGGCAACTGCTTCAATGCCCTCACGGAAAACGGCATACTCGTAAATCAGCACGAAAGCCCCTATTACGAGGAGGACGCCAAGGCAATGCAGAGAGCCCATAAGCGCATAAGAGAATTTTTCCCTATCTGCAATGTCTATCAGGTGCATATCCCCACATACCCCTCGGGACACTGGCTCTTCGGCTTTGCCTCAAAGACTGTTGACCCGCTGAAATTCGATGCCGACAGGTGGAACGCCTTGGGAATAAAGACAAAATATTACAACACCGACCTGCATAAGGGTTGTTTTGCCATTCCAAACTATGTAAAGGAGCTTCTCGAGGATGCTTGCACAAACTAATTCATTCATAGCCTGCGATACGCCTTTTGAAGAGGCAGAAGCGGTAATATTCGGCGCACCCTTTGACAGCACAACATCATTCCGCCCCGGGACACGCTTCGGACCTTCCGCAATGCGCTCCGAAAGCTTCGGGATAGAGACCTATTCCCCCTACCAGGACAAAGACCTGCTTGACTTGAAGGTGTTTGACTCGGGAGACCTTGAGCTTTGCTTCGGCTCCCCCGAAAAAGCCCTTGAGGATATCGAGGAGCATACAAAAAAGATACTTGACTCGGGAAAGCTGCCCGTAATGCTTGGCGGCGAGCACCTTGTCACACTCGGCTCCTTCAGAGCAGTGCAGAAAAAATATAATGACCTGTACCTTCTCCACTTTGACGCTCACTGCGACCTGAGAGAAGATTATCTCGGGCAGAAGCTCTCTCATGCCTGCGTTATCCGCCGCTGCCACGATATCGTGGGAGACGGCAGGATATTCCAGTTCGGCATCAGAAGCGGCGACAGGGACGAGTTCCGCTTTGCCTCCGAGGGTCACACCGAAATGCACAAAACAGGCATAAAGGGCGTATCCTTTGAAGCCCTCCCCGCCGTTATCGAAAAGCTCAAGGGCAAAAACGTCTACCTTACTATAGATATGGACGTTCTTGACCCCGCATATTTCTGCGGCACGGGCACACCCGAAGCGGGAGGAGCCACCTTCAACCAGCTTCTTGAAGCCATAATAATGATAGGCGAAAGCCTTAATATCGTCGGAGCAGACCTTAACGAGCTTTCCCCCCATTACGACCTGAGCGGAGCTTCCACCGCTATCGCCTGCAAGCTTCTCAGGGAGCTTCTCTTAGCGGTGCTTTAAGCTATGAAAAAGAATATAAAGAGCATATTTTCGGATAACGAAAATATATTTTACCAAAGCGCCGTATTCTTGAAATGGCTTGTTATAGCCGTTTGTTCGGGAATTGTGATAGGAGCTGTGGGAGCGGTCTTTCACGAGCTTTTAGGCTATGTGACCGAAATAAGGCAAAGTAACCCCTTTCTCATACTGCTCCTGCCCATATTCGGCGTTATCATCGTATGGCTCTATAAGCTGTGCGGAATGGATAAGGACGGCGGCACCAACAGCATTATAAGGGGCGCACGAGGCGAGGAGACCGTCTCCCCCAAGACCGCCCCTCTCATAATCATCGCCACACTTCTTACCCATCTTTCCGGCGGCTCCGCAGGACGTGAGGGAGCGGCGCTCCAGCTTGGCGGAAGCCTTATCTCCCCCCTCAGAAAGCCTTTGAAGCTAAGCGATGAGGATTATTCCGTCCTCATAATGTGCGGAATGGCAGCAGGCTTTTCAGCCCTCTTCGGCACACCTGTTGCATCTGCCATATTCGCCATAGAAGTGACCGTAGTGGGAATAGTACAGTATTCGGCAATAGTCCCCTGCCTTATATCCTCGGTAACTGCCGCAATAACCGCCTCGGCAATAGGAGTTCACCCCACCTCATTTACTGTGGAGACCGTGCCCGTATTCGGCTCAGGCTCGGCTGTCACCGCCTTGCAGGTGCTGCTTATGGGAATAGCCTGCGCACTGGTAAGCGTACTTTTCTGCGCCGCCATTCCGGGAATATCTGGCGCATATAAGAAATACATTCCCAACGCCTACCTCAGAGCCGCAGTCGGCGGACTTACTGTCGCAGCCATTTCCTTCGGACTTTACTTTCTCACAGGGACCTTTGACTACAACGGCGCAGGCACAGACGTTATCGAAAGAGCCTTTTTAGGCGAATGCCGTCCCGAAGCCTTTCTGATAAAGATACTCATTACCGCCCTTACTCTCGGTGCAGGCTTTAAAGGCGGCGAGATAGTCCCCACTATGTTTGCGGGAGCCACCTTCGGCTGCTTTTTCGGAGGACTGATAGGACTTCCTCCCTCATTCGGAGCAGCGCTGGGGCTTGTTGCGGTTTTCTGCGGAGTAACAAACTGCCCCTTATCCGCAATAATACTGAGCATTGAACTTTACAGCACCAAAGGACTGCCCTATTTCGCCCTTGCTATCGGACTTTCCTATATGCTCTCGGGCTACAGAGGGCTTTACAGTGCCCAGAAATTCTATGATAACAAACTTCGTCACAAAAAATTCAAGCGTTTCCGTACATATCAGGAAATACGTGAAAGCCTGAACGATCATGATACAAAGGAAGAAAATAACAATGGAACTGATTGAATGTATAAAGACCCGCCGCACCGTCCGCAAATTCACGGATAAGCCCGTTTCAAAGGAAACGCTTACGGAGATGATCTCGGCAGCGGCATACGTCCCCTCCTGGAAAAATTCCCAGACCGCAAGATGGAATGTC
This sequence comes from Huintestinicola sp., assembly GCF_051882455.1. NCBI lineage: Bacteria > Bacillati > Bacillota > Clostridia > Eubacteriales > Oscillospiraceae > Huintestinicola > Huintestinicola sp. The sequence continues at coordinate 16,339 of NZ_JBJERV010000031.1, forward strand.
ATCACCGACAGAGCAATTATCGAAAAAATAGCTCTGGAAGCCACCTTCGGCTTTGAGCATAACAGGGATATAATCCTGGGCTGCCCCTGCCTTGTCGTCCAGAGCGCAGTCACCAAAAGATGCGGCTATGAACGTGACGGCAGCTTCACCACCTCCAAGGGTGACAGCTGGGAAATGTACGACAGCGGAATTGCCGCACAGACCTTTTCCCTTGCGGCGCACAATGCCGGTCTCGGCTCGGTGATAATGGGAATAATCGACGATAAAAAAATAGCCGGGATAATCAAGCTCCCCGACACCGAAAGGATAACCGCTGCCATCGCTGTAGGCTACCCTGCCGAAGAACCGAACTGCCCGCCTAAAAAATCAGCGGAAGAAATTGCCAGATTTATCTGAACCACAGAAAGGAACATACATATGGGCTATATATCCGATATAAGAAAATATGTGGGACATATGCCCATCCAGCACACCGCCGCCAGCGTGATAGTTGAAAACGAAAAGGGAGAGATACTTCTCCAGAAGCGTACCGACAACGGCACCTGGAGCTACTGCGGAGGAGCGGTGGAGCTTTTTGAGCGTGTGGAGGACGCCGCCGCAAGGGAGCTTCTTGAGGAAACGGGACTGAAAGCCCTGAGCCTTGAGCTTTTCGGGATATTCTCGGGCGAGGAACAGCATTATATCTACCCCAACGGCGACGAGGTAAGCACAATCGACATCGTGTACATCTGCAAAAGCTTTTCGGGAGAGCTAAAATGCCAGCCCGAAGAGGTTCTGGAGCTGAGATTTTTCGGTATAGATGAGATACCCGAAAATATCAGTCCACCCACCTGCGAGCCGCTTCGCAAATATATGGAGTACCGCCGGGGAGCAATGTTCTGACGATACCGAAAAAAATTCGTCACACCAAAACAACACTTTACGGATATACGGAGGAAAAAACAATGCTTTTACTTGACGAACTCAGACTGGAGCTTGAGGGCTACAGAAAGGATATGAAGGAGCTTTACGTCATACTTAACATTGACAAGCTCAAGGAAGAAATTTCGGAGTTACAGGAGAAGTCCGCAGCTGACGGCTTCTGGGACGACCTTGAAAACTCACAGAAGGTAATGCAGACCATCAAGCAGAACGAAGCCACAATTGAGGGCTACAAGAAGCTCAACGATATGCTTGAGGACACACTCACAATGATAGAGCTTACCGTAGAAGAGGGTCAGGACGAGGACGAGGATACGGTAAACGAGCTGAGAGCCGAGGCTGACAAATTCAAAGCAGAGCTTGAGACCACCAAGCTCACCACCCTTCTCACAGGCGAATACGACAGCAAAAACGCCATTCTCACCTTCCACGCAGGCGCAGGCGGAACCGAGGCTCAGGACTGGGCAGAAATGCTTTTCAGAATGTACAACCGCTGGGCAGAGCGCCACAATTTCAAGGTAACTACCCTTGATTATCTTGACGGAGACGAAGCAGGCATAAAATCCGCTTCCATACTGGTTGAAGGACTTAACGCATACGGCTTCCTGAAGTCGGAAAACGGCGTTCACCGTCTTGTCCGCATCTCACCCTTTGACTCCTCGGGAAGACGTCAGACCTCCTTTGCTTCCCTTGAAGTAATGCCCGAAATGGACGGCGCAAACCTCAACATCGAGATTCGCCCCGAGGACCTGGAGATCGACTTCTACCGTGCCAGCGGCGCAGGCGGACAGAAGGTAAACAAGACCAGCTCCGCAGTACGTCTTACCCATAAGCCCACAGGAATAGTGGTATCCTGCCAGACCCAGCGAAGCCAGTACCAGAACAAGGATTACGCCATGAAAATGCTTGTCTCCAAGCTTGCGGAGATCAAGGAAAGAGAGCACCTTGACAAGATCGAGGATATCAAGGGCGTTAAGAAGGAGATCGCCTGGGGCGCACAGATACGCTCCTACGTATTTATGCCCTACACCCTTGCCAAGGACACCCGTACAGGCTTTGAAAACGGCAATATAAACGCCGTTATGGACGGCGACCTTGACGGCTTTATAAACGCCTACCTCACCGCCCTTTCCCACGGCGACCTTAACGGATAATTACCAAAGCGGAGCTGCCCCCAAAAATGGAGCTGTTCCGCTTTTTACATTATAGCACGTTTGTATCATTTTGTCAAGAGTTTATCGAAACAAAAGTTGCATTTTATAAAATTTTATATGCCTGCACAAAATCCGACTTCACGAATTGTAAAAACAGCACATATATATCAAAAATGGCTGCCGCTTAAAATGCGACAGCCATTTTATACTATAGCAAGACACAGAAATAGACTGACAAAAGGAGGCGAGTGCAAAGCTTGAAGAGTTAGGAAGGAACCCGCAGGCAGGCTTGCCGCCTGTCAAGGGTGAGTGACGACACTATTCAAGCTTTGAACCGCCGAACTTGGCAGGATATTTTTGTGGATTGCTATAATTGAAAATTAGTATTTTTATTCAACCGTAACGCTCTTCGCCAGATTTCTTGGCTTATCAGCATCAAGCCCCTTTGCAAGGCTCACATAATACGCCATAAGCTGTAAGGGTATCACCGCAAGGCTGGGAGTAAAATGCTCGTCGGTCTGAGGGGAATAAACCGTAAAGTCCACCGTGTCCTCCACATTGTAATGACCGTAGGTGGTAAGCCCCATGAGATAAGCACCGCGGCTCTTGACCTCCACCAGATTGCTTATAGTTTTCTCAAATAGGTCATTCTGGGTGAGAACACCCACCACAAGAGTGCCGTCCTCAATAAGGGAAATTGTACCGTGCTTCAGCTCACCTGCTGCATACGCCTCGGAATGGATATAGCTTATCTCCTTGAGCTTCAGACTTCCCTCAAGGCAAATGGCATAATCAACTCCCCTGCCGATAAAGAAAATATCCTTTGCATTGGAGAACTTTGAAGCAAACCACTGAATGCGCTCCTTGTCGTCAAGGAGCTTCTGCATTTTATCGGGCAGGCTCATAAGCTCGGCAATAAGAGCAGCATATTTCTCCTCATCTATCTCCCCTCTCACCATTGCAAACTGCACAGCAAGCAGATATGAAACGATAAGCTGAGTGCTGTATGCCTTTGTGGTGGCAACGGCTATCTCGGGGCCTGCAAGCGTGTAGAAAACATTGTCAGCCTCTCTTGCAATGGAGCTGCCGACCACATTCACAATGGCAAGAGTTCTAATGCCCTTTTCCTTAACGTCTCTGAGAGCCGCAAGAGTGTCCGCCGTCTCGCCCGACTGGCTGATAAATACCACCATATCGTCCTTTCTGAGAATAGGACTGCGGTATCTGAACTCGGAGGCAAGCTCCACACGTACAGGGATACGTGCAAGATCTTCAATAACGTACTGCGCCGCCATTCCCACGTGATAGGAGGAACCGCATGCAACGATAACGATCTGTCCGATGCCCTTGATATCCTCATCGGAAAGTCCCACAGCGGAAAGGTCGATCCTGCCGTCCTTTACAGCAGAAGCAAGGGTGTCTGCCACCGCCTTGGGCTGCTCGTGTATCTCCTTGAGCATAAAATGAGCATAGCCGCCCTTTTCCGCAGCCTCAGCGTCCCACTTTATCTCGGTAGACTGCTTTTCGATAATGTCCCCGTCAATGTTATAAAACTCCGCGCCATGGCAGGAAAGCCTTGCAAGCTCAAGATTGCCTATGTAGTAAACATTTCTCGTGTGCCTCAGAATTGCGGGAACGTCCGACGCAAGATACGCCTCACCGTTCTCCACGCCGATTATCATAGGACTGTCCTTTCGTGCGGCATATATCTCCCCGGGGTAGTCCTTGAACATCACCGCAAGGGCATATGATCCGCGGACACGGACCATAGCCTTTGAGATCGCGTCCACAGGACCTGCGTTGTATTTCTTGTAATAATAGTCGATAAGCTTAACGACCGCTTCCGTATCGGTCTGGGAATAGAAAACATAACCGTTCTTGGAAAGCTTTTCCTTTATCTCCCCGTAATTCTCGATAATGCCGTTGTGAACAGCAACAACGTTCATATCGTCGCTTATATGGGGGTGAGCATTCTCCTCGGAAGGCTCTCCGTGAGTAGCCCAGCGGGTGTGACCGATACCGCAGCAGCCCTTTAAAGCGTTGCCGCTGTCAGTTTTCTCCTCAAGAGCCTTGAGACGGCCCTTTGCCTTGACAACTTCTGTCTTTCCGTCGCCGTCCCGCACCGCAAGACCTGCCGAGTCATAGCCTCTGTATTCAAGCTTGGACAGACCCTCCAGCAAAATGGGCGCCGCCTGCCTCTTGCCTGTAAATCCCACAATTCCGCACATATGATATCCTCCTTAAAACCTCTGGCTGATAAACATTACTCTCTCCATAAAAGAATTATAACATAAAAATCCGATAAAATCAACCGAAACGCAAAAAAAATAACGCCTGCAAACCCGAAGATCTGCAGGCGATTGGTGCGAGAGATGGGACTTGAACCCACACGTCAAAGACACACGCACCTCAAACGTGCCTGTCTGCCTATTCCAGCACTCTCGCATATTATCTGACTCGTATCAGTCAGCTTTTATATTATATCACAATATAATATGCTTGTCAATACCTTTTTGAAAATTTTCCCGAATTTTCTGAAATAAAAAAATTCTACGGAGCGTTTATTGCAATTTGCCTCGGGATAGGTTAAAATAGACCATGAAAGGAGCTGATGATATGAACTGCTCAGAAGCAGGAGCGCTCATTAAAAAGCGGCGCACCGAGCTGGGACTTACCCAGAAAGCCCTGGCGGATAAAATGAACATAAGCGACAAAACTGTCTCCAAATGGGAGAGAGGACTGGGTTTCCCCGATGTAAACCTGATATCGGAGCTTGCGGAGATACTTTCCGTAAGCATAGAAAGCCTTATCATGGGGAAATGCGAACAGAATGAGTTTAAGGAGATCAATATGAAAAACAATGTCTATTACATCTGCCGTCAATGCGGCAGTATAACTGTCAGCACAGGCAAGGCTGAGATAACCTGCTGCGGCGAAAAGCTTGAGCCTGCCGAACCCAAAAAAGCCGCCGAGGAGCAGAAGCTCACAGTCTCCCCCGTGGAGAACGAGTGGCTCGTCACAGGCGACTGCCCGATGACAAAGGAGGATTACGTATCCTTTGCCGCATTCGTCACTGCCGAAACAATTTATATGATAAAGCTTTACCCCGAGTGGGATCTCTGCTTCCGACTCCCCTGCCGGACAAGCGGAAAGCTTCTCTGGTACAGCAAAAAACAGGGACTTCTGTTCCAATACGTCCGCTGAGCTGCTGAATGTAATACCCTTCTCTGCCGTTTCCTGCCGTTTTATTTTGTATAATGTTGTCTGTCCGTATTGACAATACCCTATAAATATGATATAATAACAGTAAATATATAATTTTTCGACACGGCATATACAGAAAGGCGGTATAGAAATGCTCCAGCGTTCCAGGAAGATACTGATAATCTCCGATGTTGAGGACATCGGTCAGAGTATATCGAAAATTCTCGGTCCGGGATATGAATTTTTCCTCTCACCTGCGGACGAGCCTGTGTTTACCATAGGAGGCAGAACGCTCCCCGATGTTCTTGTACTCGATATCGCCGCGCCCGACCTCAGAGCGGAGATAGCAAGGACTATCCATAATGACGAGAGAATTTCCGCCCTTGATGTTATCTGCCTGATGAATGAAGATGAGGACGATGAGAAAACAAAACGCTTTGTGAGCGATCTGTTTACGATCGTGAACCGTTCGGAGGATTTCCACGAGGTTGCGGAAAAAATAAAAAGCATTTTTGACGAGATAAACGGCGGTACCGATAATACGGATGACGAAAAATCCGATGATGAAATACTTGCAGAATCCCAGTCCTGCCTTAATAATATGTCCTACCAGCTTATCAAGGCAATTTCCCTTCTTGCCGAGGTGAAGGACCCCTGCTTCAGAGGTCATTCAAGGCGTTCCGCTTCTCTTGCCAAGGAAATTCTGAAAAGAATGGGCGGCACTGAGGAGGAGCAGATGAGGATATACTACGCTGCTCTCGTTCATGATATCGGAATGGTGGCTATCCCCGACCATATCGTTGGAAAAAGAGCCTCACTTTCCGAAGAAGAATTCAACGACCTAAGACAGCATACAATTATCGGTTCGAAAATATTCAGCGGCGTAACTCAGATACCCGAGATAAACCAGGGCATCAGATGGCATCACGAGCGCTATGACGGTACAGGCTATCCCGACGGTCTCAGCGGCGAGGATATCCCTCTTGCCGCAAGAATAATCGCCGCAGCCGACGCCTATGACTCCATGACCTCCGAGATGGTCTACCGCAGCAGTATGGGGCAGCAGCAGGTAAGAGAAGAATTTATCAAAGGCTCGGGAACTCAGTTTGACCCCGAGATCGCAAAGATAATTCTCTCCATAATCTACGATGACAAGAATTTCGAGCGCCGTCAGATATCCAAGAATGACTGGAAGATACTTCTTGTTGACGACGATCCTATGATACTGAAAATGGCGGAGTACATTCTCAGCCGCTACAAGCAGTATAAGATACTTCAGGCAAGCTCGGGCAGAGCCGCTCTGAAGATACTTCGCGAGGAAACGGACATCGACCTTATCCTCCTTGACGTGGAAATGCCCCTTATGGACGGCATTGAGACCCTTATCCGCATACGCTCGGACGAGCTGACCCGAAGCCTGCCGGTTATTTTCGTTACCGCCGACAGCTCAAGGGAGACCCTCAGCAAAGCGCTTAAATTCGGCATAAGCGGCTACATAGCAAAGCCCTTTACCCCCACATTCTTCGTCAAGAAGATAAACGAGATCTTAAACAAAAATATATGATATTCTGCGGAGCCCTTCACGGCTCCGTATTTTTTTGCAAAAAATACGTTAATATCACGCAAAAATTTCATTGCTGTGATTGACATAAATAACAAAATATTGTATAATAAATTTAAATGCGGCTATCGTATTACTGTGCCGCATACCACGATAAAGGAAGTGAGAGTATGGAAAGCGGAAGTAACAGCGGTGTGATACCACGAAGGCGCTCTGTCTGCGTTTTTATACCTCACAGTCTTACTCGGCTGCACTGCTGATATACAAAAAACGCAGGCAGAGTCAAGCGGTATTGTGCCTCCTGTTTTATCAAAATAAAAGGAGGTCATTAAAATGGAAAAATATGAAGCTGCTGTGCTTGTTAAGCACAGAGCATTCGTACAGCTGAAAACTGCGCTGCAGGAAATGATGCCCGCCGACATCGCTCAGCTGCTCAGCGAGCTTATCGAGGAGCAGGACGAATTCGGCGAGAAGGAATTTACCCTTATCTTCCGCGTGCTCCCCAAGGAGCTTGCGGCGGAAGCCTTCACCTATATGGACAGCGACCTTCAGATGGTGCTGATAAACGCCATCTCCGACCGTGAGCTTCGTGCTGTCCTTGACGAGCTTTTCCTTGACGATACGGTCGATATCATTGAGGAAATGCCCGCTAATGTGGTCTCGCGAATACTGAAAGCCACCGACCCCGACAAAAGGAAGCAGATAAACGAGCTTCTCAATTACCCCGAGGACAGCGCAGGAAGCATTATGACAACGGAGTTTGTCTACTTCCGGAAAGAAGATTCCGTCAAGGAAGCCTTTGAGCGTATCCGCAGCGTCGGAGTTGTTAAGGAGACCGTTTATACCTGCTATGTCACCGATAACCGCCGCCTGGTGGGACGGGTCTCCCTTCTCGACCTGGTGGTTGCTGACGAAGACGCAGTTATCGAGGATATCATGGATTCCACGGTGGTAAGCGTTTACACCCACGATGACCAGGAGGCTGTCGCAAATCTCTTTGCAAAGCACGGTCTTGCGGCTATCCCCGTCGTTGACAAGGAAAACCGCATTGTGGGAATAATCACCTTCGACGACGTTATGGACGTCATCAGAGAGGAAAACGCTGAGGATATGGCTATGATGAGCGCCGTTATGCCCAGCGAAGAGAGCTATTTCAAAACAAGCGTCTGGAAGCACGCCCGAAGCAGAATTATCTGGCTTCTGGTGCTCATGCTCTCGGCAACGCTCACAGGTGCCATTACAAACCATTTCGAGGCTCAGATAGCAGCCATTCCCCTGCTGGTATCCTTTATGCCAATGCTTACGGGTACGGGCGGAAACTGCGGCTCCCAGTCCTCCACAATGGTAATTCAGGGTATGGCGATGGAGGAAATTCGCCTCAAGGATTTCTTCAAGGTAGTGTTCAAGGAATTTCGCATCGCCATCATATGCAGCGTTATCCTTTCGGCGGTAAATTTCGGCAGGATAGTTCTTTTCTATCACGATGTGAAGATAGCCGCTGTGGTTTCGGTCACTCTCGTGGGTACCGTTATCCTTTCAAAGCTTTTAGGCTGTATGCTGCCTATGCTGGCAAAGAAGATACACATCGACCCTGCGATAATGTCCGCTCCCCTGCTCAGCACCCTTGTGGACAGCTGCTCCACACTTATGTATTTTACAATTGCCCTTCACGTTCTTGATTTTCCCGCATAAACGGGGAATGATATAACAATGCAATACAGCGGTCCGGAAAGCCGCTTTGAATGGAGAGATCTTAATGAGAAAAACAAAGATAGTGTGCACTATGGGTCCCGCTACCGACAACGACGACATTCTGAGAGATATGATGCTCTCGGGAATGAACGTTGCCAGGTTCAATTTTTCCCACGGCGATTATGCCACCCATGAAAAACGCTACGAACAGCTCTGCCGCATTAGAGAAGAGCTGGGACTGCCAGTTGCAGCCCTTCTCGACACCAAAGGTCCCGAGATACGTCTGGGAAAATTTGCGAACAAAGCTCCCGTTACCCTATGCGACGGAGACAAATTCACCCTCACCACCGAGGAAAGGGTCTGCGACAAGGAAATTGCCTCCATCAGCTTCAAGGGTCTGCCCGATGATGTAAAGAAGGGTACGGCTATCCTGATAAACGACGGCGCTGTGGAGCTTAAAGTCGAAAGCGTCAGCGGAAACGAGATACACACCGTTGTTGTCCACGGCGGAGAAATTTCCGACAACAAGGGCATAAACGTCCCCGGAGTGGAGCTTTCCATGCCCTACCTTTCCGAAAGGGATATGAGCGACCTTGAATTCGGCGCAAAGATAGGCTTTGACTTTATTGCAGCCTCCTTTGTAAGAACTGCCGCAGATGTGGCGTATCTGAAAAAATTCATCAAGAGCCTTGGCTGGAGCACCCCGAGGATAATCGCAAAGATAGAGAATATGGACGGCGTGAAGAACATCGACGAGATACTCGAGGTCGCTGACGGCATTATGGTCGCACGAGGCGATATGGGCGTTGAGATACCCTTCGAGCAGATACCCGCTATCCAGAAGGACCTTATCCGAAAGGGCTACAACGCCGGCAAGCAGGTCATCACCGCAACTCAGATGCTTGAGTCCATGATAACCCATATCCGTCCCACCCGTGCGGAGATAACCGACGTGGCTAACGCTATCTATGACGGTACCTCGGCAATTATGCTCAGCGGCGAGACTGCCGCAGGCAAGCACCCTGTTGAGGCGGTCCGCACAATGGCGCTCATTGCCGAGACCACCGAGAACGATATAAACTATGTTAACCGCCTCCGCGCCCGCGCCGAGGATAAGGGCAGGGATATCACCAACGCCATTTCCCACGCTGCCTGCACCACTGCCCATGACCTGGGGGCAAAGGCTATCGTTACCGTTACCAAAACGGGCGGAACGGCGAAAATGCTCTCGAAATTCCGTCCTGCCTGCCCCATTATCGGCTGCACTCCCAGCGAGATAGTCTGCCGCCAGATGAATTTGTCCTGGGGCGTTACTCCCCTTATGATGGACGAAAAATCCAGCACAGACGAGCTTCTTGACGGAGCCATAGACGCAGCTGTGAGCCACGGACTTCTGGAAAAAGGCGATGTAACCGTTATTACCGCAGGAATTCCTCTGGGCGTTGCGGGCAACACCAATATGCTCAAGGTAACTGTTGTGGGCAAGGAATCGGGAACGCATATATAATATCTGAAAGGAAAAATGAAAATGAAAATAAGGAATTTAAAAAATCTTGCCGCTCTTGCGGTATCTGCCGTTATGCTCTGCGCCTGCGGAGCAAATTCGGTAAGCAATACAAGTATGCAGGGCAAACCCGAAGGAGAACAGACCGATGCAGCAAATACAGCTGCGGAAAGTACAGCTGCCGCAAATGCCGCAGAAGGACCTCTCTACAACTTTGATATGCCCGAGGTGGGTGAAAAGATAGCCGTTATCACCGTCAAGGACTTCGGCGAAATAAAGATAAAGCTGTTCCCCGAGCAGGCTCAGAAGGGCGTTGATAACTTTGTGGGTCTTGCGGAGATGAACTATTACGATGAGCTTATCTTCCACCGCATCATTCCCCACTTTATGAATCAGGGCGGCGACCCCACAGGAACGGGCACGGGCGGCAAATCTATCTGGGGCGATAAATTCGACGGCGGCATACCCGAGGGACTTTATCATTTCAGCGGAGCGGTTGCATATGCAAATTCAGGCTCCACCGCTACAAACGGCAGCCAGTTCTATATCGTAAACACCGACCCGGGCGAGTTTGAGCTGGGCGGCACTTATCTTGAGGACGGCTCTATATATAAATATCAGACCTTTGAGGAAGCAGGCTTTACTCACCCCAAAAATGTTCAGGAAATGTATAAGGAAAAAGGCGGCACACCCTTCCTTGACGGAAGCTACACCGTTTTCGGACAGGTTTTCGAGGGTATGGACGTTGTAAGAGCCATGGGACAGGTAGAGACCGATGAAAACGACAAGCCTCTCACTCAGGTAAAGATGGAGTCCGTAAGAATAGTAGAGTATACGGGAGAATAAAATATCTGCTGTGGGGACATTTCCTCACAGCAAACTACATAGGGGGAATACATAATGAAGCTTTGCCCTAACTGTCACCGTTTAAGCAAGGACGATGACTTCTGCTCCAACTGCGGCAGCGCAGTTTATGACGACAACACTGATTATTCCGTTAACTGCTCTCAGATAAAGGGGCACACCCACGAAAAGCAGACCTTTTCCGATAACACTGCTTCCCCGCAGCAGTACAGAAGCTACTCTAATACCGGGTCCTCCTCATCACCCGAGAAAAAGAAAAAAGGCAGCGGCTGCCTTAATCTGATAATACTTATTATTGTAATAAATGTGCTTGCAGATGTGTTCTTCGGAGGTATTTCGGAGCTGTTTGAATTTCTGGGAAATCTTCTGAATGAGATATGACAGGTATGGAACGAATTTCAATGGAAGAGCTTCTCGCGCTCCTGCGTGAGATATGCGGCGAGGAGGGCATTGCCTCGAACACCGAGCTTATGGAAAGCGGTCTGCTTGACTCCTATGCATTTATAAACCTGCTTAGTGAGCTTGATATGAGGGGGATATCCATAGAGCCTACAAGGGTGGGACCGGACAATTTCTCCACTGCTGAGAAAATACATATTCTTTGTCTGAAATAATTATTATTCGCTGTACCAAATGTGCAGCGAATTTTTTATCGGTTCAGAAAACCTCCCCCTCTCCGATTTTTTTCGGGGAGGGGGAGGTTCTTTTAGCTTTTTTCAGATTTACAAGCTCTGAAATCATCAGAAAACATATACTGTAATAATGATGACGGTTTCACCTTCATCAAGCTCAGCTGCAAGCTCGCTGACTAACGTGTTCGAATCAATCACTATATCTTGATACATTTCAAATTCCTTTGAATAATATGTGTATTGTATTAATACATCATCTTCAGCATAAGCATACCCACCACTTGCAGCATAAAGATCCATGACCTTATCACTAAATATTCCGCTTGTGGTTATAGTTGGATCGGATGTATTGCCTTCAAAGTTGAAGATTATGGTGTACTGTATCGGTGTTTCCGTTGACGTAAGTGTTACCGGTTCGTCAAATGTAGTGTACTCATTCACTTCTGTGCTGTTATTACTCCAGATGAGGGTGTGATATTGTGAAGCACCATTATTAGGAAGTGATTCTCCAACATCATTGAGACAGCCGCCCAGCGGGAGATTAACCGTTTCGGAAGGAAGAGAACTAAATTCAAATGTGACCGTAATGGCTGCATACACTGTCATATCCTCTGAGCAGGTCAGCGAAGAATCAATGGGTGTGTACCTGTCATCGCCTGCCCAGACATAGCCGTCGGGGAGCGTGTGAAGGGAATCAAGCGTTTCAAAAAGATTGCCGCTCTTGCGAACAGTATCGGTATGTGATGTACCGTTTTCGTCATACCAGGTGAGGGTGGATACCTCTATTGCGGCTGCGATCTTAATATCCGAAGCTTCGGTAAATCCATACTCATCTACCAATCCTCCCACAGTATCGGAGGCGGTAACTGTTCTTGATGATGAACCGTCCTCGCTGTAAACGAGCCAGAAGTCTGCATCAACGTCACTGATAAGTGATATCCAGACTGTTATCACCTCAGAATATGTCAAATATCGTGCGTCAACCTCTGTAGTACCATCAGTATCATAGAAAACAACATGATATGTGATCGCCGTCTGGTTCGGGATAAGTGTAAGCGATTCTGTGAATACTGTGCTTTCGTCAACCTCCTCATATGTATCAGTCTGCCAGCCTGTTACCGAATAATAAGCATCAGCATCAGGTTCGGGCATAGACAAATCGTTATTTTCAAAAGATGTTCCCTTGGGAATGATATAGCTTTCCGCAGGCTTAGATACAAATTGGAACGTCAGCGTAACAGCTTCTGTTTCCTCAGCTGTAACCACAATATCTTCCGTAATGACTATTTCAGAGGTAAACTCCGAACCGTCATACATCCATTTTACGATATATCCGCTCTTTTCGGGAACATCGGGAATGTCGGTGACTGTAGTATTATACTTTGCCTCTCTTGTAGCATACACACTGCCGTCTGAGCTGAGGAATGTTACGATATAGGTTTTTATGGTATAAACCGCTGTAACAACGGTATCACCTGTTATAACATAATCGGAAGTGTATTCCTTGCCGTTTACAGTCCATACTCCGTCATGTCCTGTTTTTTCGGGCACATCGGCAGGAAGAAGATCTGCAAGAGGTGTTCCGTATTCAACTGTTTGTGTATCCGAATAAGTTGTATCGCCTTCGGCGGTAATGGTAACGGTGTAGGTGTTGATGGTATAGACAGCCTTGATCAAAATATCGGAGGTCACTGTTATGCTTCCTGTGATATTGACAGTTCCGCCTATCTTCCATACGCCTGTGTAACCCGTCTTTTCGGGAACATCGGGAAGAATGTCCGCAAGAAGCGTTCCGTAGTCTGCCGTAACGGTATATGAATAAGGAGTGTCTGCCTCAGCGGTAAAGTTCACTTTAAAGCTCTTTATGGTATAGACAGCCACAACGACCATATCCGATGTAACTTCTGTCTCAGAGGTAAATTCCTTTCCTCCGAACATCCACTTTGCCGTATATCCTGTCTTTTCGGGGATATCGGGAATATATCCCACTGTTTCTCCGCTCTTTACGGTGGCGGTATAGAGTAAGCTGCCATCACAGAGGAATTTAACTTCAAATTCATTTTCATCTTCATCGGAAGCCGTTTCCACCGGTACCAGATCAGCCGAACCCGGCTGCCCCGTATAAGAGGCACCATCGGAAGCATTTGTTACGGGCAATGTGGCAACTGTGGTTTCCGAGCTTTCAGAAGTGGAAGTCTCGGTTTTGGTATCCGAAGATGTTTCAGAGCTTTCGCTTTCGCTCTCATCAGAAGAAGTCTCTGTGACAGTGGTCTCGGCTGCCTGTGTATCGGAAGTGACTTCTGTTGAAACAGTTTCGGCAGAGGTTTCGGGAACAGATGTGGTGACAGGCTCGCTGCTTACGCTTGTTACAGTGGTCTCGGAAGGAGTTGCCCTTGTTTGCTCCGATGTAATTACAGAGGTCTCGGGAACAGTGGTCTCCGCAGGAGTTGTCTCAGTTTCGGAAACGGCTACTGTGGTCTGTTTTGTCTCCTCGGTGCTGCTGTCTCTGCCTCTCAGCTTGGCAACTATCATATCGTCAAGTGCCATAAGGTTTTCGTCATTGGAGCGCAGAATATTTTCCCTTATGGTCGCCGATACCATATCATACCTGATATCGCGTATGGGGTCAGCACCCTCGGCAAGCTCGGAAATTACGCCGTTTTCATCTTCAAATACAAAGCGTGAGGTACCGTCCACCTCGGCAGGATTTCCGCTTTCCTTGTCAGGCTCTGTACGGATAGTAACTCCCTTATCCGCAGGAACAAGCGCTTTTTCGTTTCTGGGATTACCCTCTTCGTCTAAGAGCGTGACCTCCACATTTCCGTTGAAGGTATCCTCTCTGATGATATATCCACCCTCAGAGTCCGCGTTCACAGAAACTGTAAAGCTGGTTCCTCTTACTGCCATTGTCGCCTTGGGTGTTGCGACCTCGTAGGAGGAATTTGCGGAAAGAGGTGTGGTTATTTCGTTTAATATAGTACCCTTTTTCAGATCAATGGACGTTCTGCTGTCGGAGGACGAACCTGTGGCTGTAAGCTCAAGAACGGTCCCGCTGTCGAGAAGGACATATTTGTCATTGTCCATAGAAATGCGCAGAGTACTGTCATCGCCCACAGTAAGGGTATCGCCGCTTTCAAGGTTCATTCCCACGTAAGCGTCAAGGGAGCCTGAGCCGTTTCTTTCGACCACAGCGCTTCCTGTCATTTCAAATACTTTAAGGACTCTGTAAGCGTCCTCCTTTGTAACAGCCACACCTACAGCAACTGCCGTTGCCGAGGTCACCGCCACAGCGGTACATACGACGATTATCTTCACCTTTAATGTCATCGCGGCAAAGAAGGTCTTTACGCTCATAAAAATCGCCTCCGAAATTTATAGTCAGAATAAAAATAAAAGGAGTATGCAGTCGAGCCGCACCCTCGGGAATATCCCAACAAATGCAGCCCGACCGCCATACTCCGATAATTTTCAAAAGCTTAGGCTCGTGCTTTGCGACACCGATTTTCATCGGCTTTGCCTTTAATTTGTTAGGTAAATTATATCACAAATAAATTTATTTATCAATAGTTTTTAAACAACTTTGTAGGAAATCACAAAAAATATTTATATTTTCAAATTCATCTCATAAAAACTACAATACCATCATACCGCATTATCACGCTAAACTGCTATATAATACCCAGCTTTGATAAAAATTCTGCACTTCGGCGCTGATTTTCAAGCGATGATGTTTCTATCAGCACAGTCGCCTTTGTGAAATATTCAAAATAATGCTCCCTGAATCTGTTCCAGTCTATCTTTCCGTCCCCCACAGCGAGATGAAGATCGCTTTTAAGGTCGTTGTCATTGATATGCATATGCTTTACATAGGGGGCGAGAGACGTTACCCAGCTTTCAATATCCGAACCGAAAACCAATGCGTGGGCATAATCGAAGCATACCCCGTAATTCGGAAAAGAGCTGAGCTTTCCGGAAAGCGACGCAAGCATATCGGGAGAGCTGTCGCACATATTCTCAATATAGATATTCAGCTGAGGATATTCGGAAAGGATCATGCTCCAGAAGGTCACATTGCAGTCAAGCCAGTTCTGCACATAGCTGTCGGCGATAAAGAAGGGATTGTGGTTTGTGTGGAATATGACTGCCTCCGCACCGACCTCCAGAGCCGCTTCAATGCTCTGTCTCACCCTCATTTCCGAGATATTTCTGATAAGCTTGTCGCTGCTGAAAACAAGAACATCGAAGAAATCCCCGTGACAGGTAAGGGTATCCGGAAGCCTGTGAGCCTTGTAGCCGTCAGCGATCTCCTTTACGCGCTCTCTGCTGTCCAGCACATCGGGTGTAAAGAAATCGTTGAACTCAAATCCGAAGCCGTATTCCTCCGCAAGCCTCAGACTTTCATCTATATGACTCAGCTGCGGGATCATCAGAAACTTACTCATTTACAAGCTCCTTTGCTTTATCATTTTCATATCCGTTTATCCCTGTAAGAGAATACACGAAAACGCCCTTTGACTTTCCTTTGAGCGGTATCTCTCCGATAGGCTCCACTGTGATCCTGTCCTTGACCTGTTCGTAGACCGCTTCGCTGATAAGCACCTGTCCCCTCTTTGCATTTGACTCAAGACGGGCGGCGGTATTTACCGTATCACCGATAGCGGTGTAGTCCATACGGAAATCACAGCCGATATTTCCCACGACCGCAGGTCCGCAGTTAACGCCTACGCCGAAGCTTACGGATTTGCCGTATTTCTCCTTAAACTTGCTTTCAATGGCATTTCCTCCGCTTACGATATCATATGCGGTCTTTACTGCGCGGAACACATAATCGTCCAGGTCGAAGGGAGCGTTGAAAACAGCCATGGTGGCGTCTCCGATGAATTTGTCAAGGGTACCGCCGTTGCTGAAAATCGAGTTTGTTGTAAGATTTAAGTAGCTGTTAAGGATATCCACCACCTGCTCGGGCTCAAGGCTCTCCGACATGGGCGTAAAGCCTCGGATATCCACGAAAAGCACGGCAATGTCGCGATTTTCACCGCCAAGCTTTATATGATAATTTCCCGTTTTTGCGATCTCCTCAACCACCTGAGGCGCAACATATTTCTTGAATGCGGCAGTGATCTTCCTTTTTTCCAGAGCTTCCTCCGCATATTTTCTTCCCAGATTTACAAAATATCCCAGAGCCATAAACAGCGGAGCATACAGAAGCGGTATGGAAGTGCCGTTATTATTCAGAATAATTCCCGCTGCTGCATATCCTATAAGCATAACAAGCACAAGGGGCGCAGAGAAGCGGAATTTTATGCGCTTTGTCAGAAGGTAAGCTATTGCAGCCACCGCCGCTCCGCAGAGAGATGTGACAACTCTGCTGCCGGGAACGGGATATCTGCCATCAATAAGTCCCTGAACGATATTTGCGTGAATCTCAGCTCCGTACATCTGGTCGGAGCTGTTGGGGACTGAAAACTGATCGCGAAGTCCCGCAGCATATGCTCCCACGATAACGATGCAGTCGGTAAACACCTTCGGGTCAATGGTGCCGTCAAGGACCTTGCAGAGCGGGATATTTTCATAATCCCCGGGACGTCCCGCATAATTTATCCACATACGCCCGTTTGAGTCAAGGGAGGGCGTGTTGGGTTCTATGCCGTTTTTTTGACAGTACAGGGAGTATATCTCGGAAGCAAAGCTGTTGAATACCCTGTCGCCGTAAAGGTCGGGTGCGTTCTCGGTAACAAACACCGAGCGGACAACGCCGTCCTCATCGGGAGATGAATTTACAAAGCCCGTAATGCAGCAGTCCTCCATTATGGGCTGCTCGATATCGCTTACGGCAAAATGGTCTATGTAGGGTCTGCCCTGTTCATCAAAGCTGTATTTGCTGGTATAGTTGATATATGAGCCAGTGATAACGTTTGAGCTTTCCGCGCAGGCTTGTCTCAGGGCGTTGTCACCTTCCTCGTCCATATTTCCGAAAAACATTATATCCATGGCAATTACGGAAGGATTATCGCCCAGGGTCCCGATAAGATCGGCATAAACGCTCCTTGACCAGGTGCCGAAGGGACCCAGCTCTCTGAGAGTCTCATCATCAATGGCTATTATCTTTATCTTGTTGTTTATGCCTCTGGGCGACTGATAGACCTTATCCCTGAGCATACAGTCAAGAGAATAGAACACATCAAAAAATGATGTTAAAAACACAAGCACGAACAATATTGCCGCTTCCGCCAGCGAAGCCCATCGTTTTTTACCCTTCATATGCCCCTCCGAACAGTTGATTATTATATATATTATAACACACTGCAAAGAATTTGTCACTATTTTTTGAGAATTTTCTTTAAAAAATCGAAAATTATATTTACAAACGGTAAAATATGTGGTATAATAACTTATAAATCAACATAAGTGTACAGGAAGGATGAATATTATATGAACAATATATCTGCAAACTCTCAGTCTGATATTCTGCTTGAAAAAATATTTACCATCACACAGGATCTATATAAGGAAATGTCACGTCCCGCCGAGGATTCATCGGACAATCACGCCGCTATTTTCAGGCTTCTTACCGATCTGGGAAGAAATCTTGTAAATGCCGACCGTGCAAGCTTCTGGAAATGGGATAAGCGTGCTCATGAGCTGTGGACCACTGCCGCTGTGGGTACGGGAAGGATAACCATTCCCGAGGGCACGGGACTTGTGGGAAAGGCGCTTACGGAGCAGAGAGCCATCGTCACAAACGATCCCTACAACCACCCGGATTTCAATTCCGATGTGGATAAGAAAACGGGATATGTGACAAAGTCCATTCTTGTAATGCCCATCTGCAACTGCAGAGGCGAGTTTATCGGCGCATATCAGGCTATTAACAAGCTGGACAGCGACGGTAAATTCGACCTGGACGAGGACTGCCGCAAGCTCTCTCTGGCGGCGTTCATCTGCGGAATTACTCTTGAGTCCGAGACCTTCCTTGACGATTCCCATCACGACAAGCTCACCGAGCTTAAAAACAGAATGGGCTTTTATAATGATTACAACAAGAATTTCAGCAAGATACTGAGTGACCCCAATGCAGTAAGATGCGTTTCCCTTTTCATCTGCGATATCGACTTCTTTAAAAAGGTAAACGATACATACGGCCATAATGCGGGAGACGCTGTTCTGAGGCACGTTGCAAAGAATATCAGCCGCAACTCACGTATCTGCGACGGCGTTTACCGCTGGGGCGGCGAGGAATTTATAGTTATCCTTCCCGACACGGGGATCAACGAAGCTGCCGAGGCTGCCGAGAGGATACGAACCATCGTCATGAAGTCGGTGTGCCTCTTTGAGGAGCTGCAGATCAAGGTGACAATGAGCTTCGGCGTGACCCAGCTCGACCCCATGAAGTCCATCGAGGATAACATCAAGGACGCTGACGAAAAGCTATACAAGGCAAAGGAAAGCGGAAGAAACAGAGTCATCGTCTGATAAGATATCAAAAAAATTGAGAGGAGCCTGCACACTGTCCCGAGTTGCGCAGGCTCCTCTTTTTATGTAATAAAAATTACTTCAGCAGCCCGTGAGTAAATTCGCTCCAGGAATACTGCATCATATATTCCCCCCTGTACGCGTTTATACCCTCGGCTCTGCCGCTCTGCCAGTCGTAATAATCGCACTCGACCTTGTCCTTGTCAATGCCCATAGCTCCCCTGTGCTGTACTATCACGTCCCCGAAGCCCGCGTTTCTCAGCACGGATATCAGGTCACGGCGTATACTTTTGAAGTAGGTCTGCTTGCCGTTAGTGTCCTCCTCAGTTTCCCACAGTACCGAGATTATCTCGTTGTTTGCGCACATTGAGCCGTTTCTGTCCACAAGATATGCCAGCAGCTCCTTGCTCTTGCTGTACTTAAATTCAAGAGGCTTTTCCCCCGAAAACACATCAAAGTTTCCGAAGCATCGTATCCGAAGCCTTCCGCAGGTGGCAGCAGGGATACGGTAGCGGAGATTATCCAGCTCATCGCGCACCTTTTCGGCGGTTATGGGCTTCATTATATAGCCGCTTGCCCTCATTCCGATGGCTTCCAAGGCATATTCATCGTAGCCTGTGGAAAAGATTATGTTTATTTCGGGGTCCTCAAGCTTCAGCGCCTTTGCAAGAGCAATACCGTTTTCCGCGCCCATATTGATGTCCAGAAAAGCTGCGTCGCACTTATTATCTACCGCAAATTCAAGAGCGGCTGCCCCTTTGTCAAAGACTGCGACCTCCGCAGAGGGCTCTGCCTCGTGTATAGCCTTTTCAAGGATACCAAGCGCCATTTCTTCATCGTCCACAGCGATTATTCTCATCTTGCACCCTCCTCCCCGCTTTCATTCCGCTCTGTCCGCCTGTCTGTATTGTCCTTCGGTATCCGTATCACCGCATCGGTGCCCTTTCCGGGCTCACTTGTTATCTCAAGGGTCGCCCTGCTCATTTTCCAGAGCCTGTTTCGCACATTATCAATTCCCAGATGGGTTTTTCCGTCGCATTTCTCCTCGGCGGGGTCAAAGCCTGTGCCATTGTCGGATATCTCCACTTCAAAGCAGTCGGCAAGCTCTCTTGCAGATATCCTTACCGTCCCGCCCTTTTCTGAACCGCATATGCCGTGCTTTACAGCGTTTTCAACAAGCGGCTGAACAGTGAGCGCAGGCAGCATAAAGCTGTCCGTCTCAATATCCCAGACAATTTCCAGCTTGTTTTTAAACCGCATTTTTTCAAGGGCCAGATAGGCTTTCAGATGTCTCAGCTCAGTTTCAAAGGGTACGGGGACCTTTCTTGACAGCGAATCCATATTTCCCCTGAGATAATCCGCAAAATCATTCACCGCCTCCTTTGCGGCGGAGGGGTCTTTTTCGCAGAGCCCGTATATCGTATTAAGGGAATTATACAGAAAATGGGGCTGTATCTGACTGAGCATTATGGAAATTCGGTTTTCGGCAAGCTCTGTTCTAAGATGTTCGGCTTCTCTTGCGGCATTGTAATTCATGGGAATTACCTTTATTATCCTGACAAGATGGATAAGGAAGAGTATCAGAAATACTGCCTTTGAACACATTCCCTCATGGGACAAGTCTGCGGCGAAAAGGATAATATCCGCAAATGCTGCGATAATAAGCGCAAAATCGGAAACTATAGTCAATCGGTCTGAGACCTTTCCGCTTTTGCATTCGTAAATGCAGCAGCCAAAAAGAACAGCATATATCAGAATGTGGGCTGCAAGGCAGAAAAATGCCGTATCATATATGACCATGACCCCGAGCAGCGACAGTACCGCTGCAGTGATATTGACCGCCGCGGAAGCAAACACCGCCCATTCGGCTGTCGTCTTTGCTTTGGAATTCAGATTTCCCGCAATGCACGCCGCCACCGACAATGCCGCAAGCATAATGCATATCTGCAAAGCGTATGTATTGAACGCGTCAAGCCAGCTCCACAGGGAAATATCCACATTGTCAAGAATATAATATCCGCCGAAAAACAATGCAGCTGCGCCCATATTTCCGACAACTGCACCGCCGTTTATATGCATGAGCCCGAAAAAAAGCGCTACAGCCAGAAGCATTATCGCCGCAACCATCAGAGATACGCCGATCATCCTGCTAAGCTTACTCTTTTTCATCATAAAGCTGCTGAAGGCTTCCTCCGAACCGCCGTAAACCGAGTCCAGCAGCTCGTTGTATGCATTTGTGTTTCCGAATTTGTGAGGGTTTGCAAGATGTATCTCCACTATGTCATCTTCGGAAATTTCAGGGGTGAGCCAATGCCGCCATACTCTGCCGCAGGTGGTACTGTTCAGTCCTATCTCGTTTCTGCTGTCATCAAAAACCTGCTCTCCGTCTATAAAGATATCCATAGTAATATGGTCAAGATAAAAATGTAAATTTGCCCCTTCTGGAAATCCTATCCCGAAGCTGCCTTTCAGGATAACACTGCCGTATTCGGCGGGAATATCCGTATCCTCAGACAACGTTTGCCAGGTCTCACCGCTGTCAAGGCTGTATTCTCCTTTAAATCCTAAGGGTAAAAAAATTGACCTGGTTGCCTGAATGCTTCCGAAGCAGGCTGTAAGAAGTGCTGCTGCCAATAAAATTATCGCTGTGATACGTCCCACAAGATCAACAGGTACTTTTTTCAAAAGATCATCTCCGAGATAAAATGCATTTATACTAATCTTTAATCGTTCTGTAGACAAAGGCGGCAGATAGAACGCTGCCAATCTAGGAAAGCGACCGCAGGCGGGCTGTCGCCCGGCAAGGGAGCTTGACGACGAGTGGCTGCGTTATAGCTGTCGGATTTGTCTATAGGTTGGTTAAAGATTAGTATTATGTATGCGGTATAATTATTTTACCACATAATGTCGAAAAATGTCAAGTGTTTTGAAAAGTTGTGTATCACCATTCACATTCCGAAAAAAAGAGCCCGGACCTGCCGATAAACAGGTCTCAAGCCCTTTCTGTTTGTTATGTATATTATTCTTACTTTGAAACGACGCGGTTTTTACCCTTGACCTTTGCCCTTGCCAGCTTTTCCTCGGCATTTCGGAATATGCGCGATATCTCCATACCGTGGGAATATTCCTCAATTCCTGCGCTGAAGGTAAATTCCTCCTGCTTCTCGCTTACGGAAAAGGCGGCGTATTCCTTGCGGACATTATCAAGCATATCCTCGGTTTTCATAACATCGCCAATGCATACGATCATAAATTTCTGACCGCCGTACCGCGCCGCAATGCCCGAGGTTCCCGAAGCATTGTTGATTATCCCCGCAAATTCGGTTATGACCATATCGCCGAAGGGCAGACCGTATTTTTCATTTATCAGCTTGAAATTATCAAGGTCGATAAGGGCAGCGCAGAATTTCTTCTCGCCCCGTACAAGTCCGTTTAAATATTCCGTCAGATAGGAACGGTTATATATACCCGTCTGAGCGTCCAGCTTGTTTATCTCACCAAGCTCGTCGGCAAGCTTTTTAAGCTCCCTGTTTTTATCCTCATACTGCCTTATGATGATGCTCAGGCAGTAGAACATTGCCGCCGCGGATATCAGGAATGCGCTCAGTCCCGTACCGAAATACTCCGAAGAGTCATACCTGGTGATAACATCGCAGAATGCAAATCTCGCCCCTATGACTGCCCCGTCATAGACCATAGCTGCGGCAAATAACGCTCCACGCCTTTTTTCATCGCAGAAAGCAATAATGGTGAAAAGCCCCAGCAGCATATAGGGAAAGGTTGACGCACCGTAAGCCAGAAACAGCATCGGGAACTCAAAAATTATGATAAGCCCCAGAATTATGCCCAGCGGGACTCTTACCTTGCCTGTTTTAAGCCCGTAAACCCCTGCCGCGCCGATAATAAGGGCGCAGATACCGCAGGCGGCGGTTATCCAATTTACTCCGTAAACCGCAATATTCACCGCAAAGCCAAGGGAATTTGAAGCAATACCTGCTGCGGCAAGCACAGCAAACATTCTTTTTTTAAGATCTATGGATCGATCAAAAAGCTTTTTAAACATTATAACCTCGCAGAAAAATAAATTTTCTGTCAGCACACGGGGGTCAGAAACAAAGTCATATCTTCTGTTATTACCATTATACCACATTTACCCTGTATCAGTATTGTAATATTGCTGAAATACCCGTTAATTTTTGATTAAGCAGTATGATCTCCTATCAGCATATAGGGATATGAAGATCAAAAAAGCGTCTTCCGCAGTCATACGGAAAACGCTCTGAATGTTATTTCCACATTTCCTCATTGCTGTGGGACTTGATGGAAAAAGGCGGCTTATGAGGATATTTTGAGACACTCATAAGGTGCTTTGCAGACCATGCCTCCGCCGCAGCGGTAACAAGACCGTCTGTGGAGCCGTACCATTTTCCGTTGTCGAAATGTATTTCCTCCGTATTTATCTTCTCGCGGTGACCAAGGACTTTGGTATATGTTTCCATACCCGAAGCAACGGCAAGACATCTTGCGCTGAGGAATTTATCCTCCGAAAACTCCTCGTCCCCGAAGATATCCTCCGCCCACTTCTTTCCGTCCAGGGAATATATCAGCTCGCAGAGCTTGTCGTCAAAGGAAAAGATATAGCTGTCCTCGCAGTGCTTGAGATGACGGACGATAGATGATACCACCGCTTCGCTGTCGCCGCCGTATTCGTGGTCGATGCTGTCGATTATCTCCCAGAAATCCTTGTCGGTGACAGTTTTGCTTGTTGTCTGACTGCGCATAAACAGGTCCATTATAATACTCACAAAAGTACCCCCTTAAAAAGCTTCCTCTAAGGAAGCCACACTTATTATCATATTCATCATATAAAATTATAACACAAATCACAAAAAAATCAATAGGATACTGCAAATTTTAATGAATTTTACACCAAAACATCATCTTGCACAAAGAAAAAACGCCGTAATGTACATTTCGCACATTACGGCGTCAGCTTTATAAATTCAGTCCAGATCGTTTCTAACGATATCTTCAAGGGTCTCTCTCTTCACAACTACCCTGCTCTTTCCGTCCCTGAGCATGACCACAGCAGGCTTGGGGATACGGTTATAATTTGAGGACATTGAGTAATTGTATGCGCCCGTAGCAAGGACAGCAAGGATATCTCCCGGCTCCACAGGCTGAATGGGCATGCCCTCACCGATAAGGTCTCCCGTTTCGCAGCACTTTCCTGCAACGGTGACAGTTTCGCTCTTGGGAAGGTTTGCCTTGTTTGCCACCTCAACATCATACTTTGACTGATAAAGCGCATATCTGGGATTGTCGCACATACCGCCGTCAACAGATACATATGTACGGATATTGGGTATCTCCTTTTTTCCGCCCACGGTGTAAAGGGTAATGCCTGCAGGTGCGGCAACAGAGCGTCCCGGCTCGATAAGGATAAAGGGCAGCTTTACGTTCTTTTCCGCACAAACTTCCTTTACCTTCTCGGAGACCTTCTCCATATACTTGTCATAAGCTACGGGAGCGTCCTCCTCGGTGTACTTGATACCGAAGCCGCCGCCCAGATTAAGCTCCTTTACCTCGAAGCCAAGCTCGTCCTTTATCTTTGCGATGAATGTGAGCATTACCTCAGCCGCTCTAACAAAGGGGTCGATATCGAATATCTGACTTCCGATGTGGCAGTGAAGTCCCACAAGGTTGATATGGCTGCACTCGATAGCCTTCTTAACAGCTTCATATGCCTCCCCTGTTTCAAGGGCAAAGCCAAACTTGCTGTCTATCTGACCTGTCATAATGAAATTATGAGTGTGAGCGTCGATGCCGGGCTTGATCCTGTACATAATATTTGCGCTCCTGCCTGTCTGCTCCGCAAGGCGGTTAAGACGCTCAAGCTCGTAAATATTATCTACAATTATCCTGCCCACGCCCTTTTCAAGGGCAAAGGAAAGCTCGCTGTCGGTCTTGTTGTTTCCGTGGAAGCAAAGCTTTTCGGGAGGGAAACCAACGCTCAGAGCCGTGTAAAGCTCGCCCTCGGAGACCACGTCCAGACCCAGACCCTCTTCAAGCATTATCCTGCACATAGCCTTGCAGCAGAACGCCTTGCTGGCATAGCAGACAAGTCCCTCGCCGCCGTAATACTTGTCCATTGACTCCTTGAAGCTGCGGCAGTGCTCTCTGATAAGTCCCTCGTCCATTACGTAAAGAGGGGTGCCGTACTGCTTTGCAAGCTCAACGGTATCGATACCCCCCGCAGTAAGATGACCCTGCTCATTGACCGCTAAATTCTTTGATACTAACATATTCTCATATCCTTTCACTTTTCTGCGTCATTATCTTTATCGTCGGCAAGCTCCTCGATTATCTGTCTTATCTTCTCAGCGCCCTCCCCCGTCTGAGCGGAGAATTCCACCTTTTCGATATCCTCGAAATATGGAATTTCCGTGGCAAATCCCGACATACGCTCCTCACGCTCACGCTTTGAAAGCTTATCCGCCTTTGTGAATACTATGGCAAAGGGAAGCTCGCTCTCAATAAGGAAATCTATCATCTGCAGATCGTCCTTTGTGGGCGGGTGGCGCATATCGATGAGCTGGAAAATGAGGCTGAGCTGTCTGTCGTCATGCAAATACCCCTCGATAAGCCCCGACCAGCGCACCTTGTCGGATTTTGCCACCTTTGCATAGCCGTAGCCGGGGAGGTCAACGAGGAAGATATTTTCCAAGCTGTAAAAATTTATAGTCGCTGTTTTTCCGGGAACGGCGGACACTCTCGCTAAATTCTTCCTGTTGAAAACCTTGTTGATAAGAGAAGATTTTCCCACATTGGAACGCCCTGCGAAGGCTATCTCCACCCTGTCCGAGGGCGGCAGCTGGGAATATTCGCCGTATGACCTGAAAAATTCTGCTTTGTTAAAGTTCATAATGTCCTCCTTATGGGGGAAATTCAGCTGTGCTTTCTCGAATGAACAGGAACTCTCCTGTCCTCCTCCCGGGCAGTCAGCACAGCAGCGGAACGAGGCTCCTCGTTTCGGGAAATATCGGGCTTTTTCGTAAGAGCGGCGTCAAGAACGTCCGTTATCCTCTCGGCGAAGATAAATTCCATATTGTCCTTTACCGCCTTGTCCACCTCGTCAAGGTCGCCCTTGTTTCCTGCGGGGATAATAACAGCTTTAAGCCCTTCCTTATAAGCCGCCATGGTCTTTTCACGAAGTCCGCCGATAGGAAGCACCCTGCCTCTGAGGGTTATCTCACCCGTCATAGCCACATCTCCCCTTACGGGAATGCCCGAAAGTGCGGAGACAAGCGCTGTTGTCATTGTAACGCCTGCGGAGGGACCGTCCTTGGGAGTTGCGCCCTCGGGAGCGTGAATGTGAATGTCCTTTTCCTTATAGAAATTGCTATCGATACCGTATCTGTCGGCAACGGAGCGGACGTAGCTCACAGCTATCTTTGAGCTTTCCTTCATAACATCGCCCAGAGAGCCTGTAGCCTCCACATTTCCCTTGCCGTCCATTACAATCACCTCAAGGGGCATAATTACGCCGCCTACGGAAGTCCATGCAAGACCGTTCACAATGCCCACCTCATCGGTATGGGATACCACGTCCTCGATGTACTTTCTGTGTCCCAGATAATCCTCAAGGTTGGAAGCGGTAACGGATACCTTGGTCTTTTCGCCTTCGCAAAGCTCCTTTGCAGCCTTTCGGCAGAGGGACGCTATCTGTCTTTCAAGCTCTCTTACTCCCGCCTCACGGGTGTAAAAATCAATGAGCATATATACTGCCTTGTCGGCGATTTTAAGCTGAGAAGCCTTCAAGCCGTGCTTTTTCAGCTGCTTTGAGATAAGGTGTTCCTTTGCAATGTGGAACTTTTCCTCACGGGTATAGCTTGTAAGCTCGATAATTTCCATTCTGTCCTTGAGGGGCGGGTCAATGGTGCTCAGATCGTTTGCGGTAGTGATGAACATCACCTTGCTCAGGTCAAAGGGCAGCTCGGTGTAATGGTCTCTGAAGGTGCTGTTCTGCTCGCTGTCGAGGACTTCAAGAAGTGCGGAAGAGGGGTCGCCCTTGTAGTCTCCCGATATCTTGTCGATCTCGTCAAGGAGAATGAGCGGATTGCTGCTTCCCGCCTTGATAAGCCCGTCGATTATCCTTCCGGGCATTGCCCCCACGTAGGTCTTTCTGTGACCTCTTATGTCCGACTCGTCCCTTACACCGCCGAGGGAGATGCGCACATATTTTTTTCCCAGTGCCTTGGCAATGGACTTTGCCACAGAGGTCTTGCCCACGCCCGGAGGTCCGTACAGGCAGATTATCTGACCGCTGCCCTCGGGAGCCAGCTTTTTAACGGCAATGGTCTCGAGTATCCTCTCCTTGACCTTATCCATACCGTAGTGGTCTTTGTCAAGCTGAGCCTTTACCTTTTTAAGGTCTATCTTATCCTTTGTGAACTTGTTCCAGGGCAGCTCAAGGCAGGTGTCAAGGTAATTTCTGATAACATAAGCCTCCTGCGAGGAGGAGGAAGTGCGGGCAAGTCTGTCCGCCTCCTTAGACAGCTTTTCGGCTATTTCCTCGGGAAGCGAAAGCTCGTTTATCCTGTCAAGATAATCGAAAGCCTCGTCCTGAACGGAATCCTCTTCCCCAAGCTCTCTGGAAATGACCTTCATCTGCTCTCTGAGGTAATATTCTCTCTGACTTTCGTCAACCTGCTGTCTCAGCTTGTCCTGAATTTCCTTTTCAATGCCCATTACCTCTGCCTCACGGGAAAGCATGGCAAGGAGCATACCGAGCTTGATGTGAAGTCCGTTAGCCTCGAGAAGCTGCTGCTTTTCGCTCACAGGCAGGGGCATACTTACGGCAATATTGTCAAAAATGCTCTTGGGGTCGTCGCTTCCGATAATAGACTCTATGTAATCCTTCGGCATGCGGGGCATATTTTCGCAATATGCCTTAAATTCGTCCTTTACCGCACGGACCAGAGCCTCCATTTCCAGAGGGTCGATCTTCAGATTTCTCTCGGGATATTTCTTCACCGAAGCGGTATAGAAGGGCTCATTGGACACGATATTCACAAGCTTTGCACGGTAAAGCCCCTCCGCCATAACGCGTGTAACTCCCCCGGGAGTTTTGAGCAGCTGCTTTACCTCGGCTACCACGCCCACCTTGTATATCTTATCGGGCTCGGTCTCCTCGGAATAATCGCTCTGAGCCGTAAGGAAGATAAGCTTGTTTCCCTTAGCGGCGGCGGTAAGCGCCTTGGTGGACTTGTCTCTCGCCACATCAAAATGTATCATCACCTTGGGGAATACCACAAGTCCCCTCAGCAAAAGCATAGGAAGCTCGAGTGGAGCTGTCCTTGAAGTTTCATTACTCATAATCAAACGCCATCCTTAATAGGTATTTTGCAGACAAAATCCGCAAAAGCTTCATTCTGCAGATCATGTCCGCTGCACACCCGTGCGATAATACCCCATTTGCATTGGACGGGCAATGCGTAAACAAAGCACGGTTACACATAATATTATAATACATTTTCTCCAATAATGCAAGTAACAATTTATATATTTTTACTTTCATATTCTATGTATAAATACGTGCATAATATTGCAAAAAAACTTTCAGTCTCAGAAAAAAGCCCCAAAAGCCTATTTTCTTTCCGAACATTTTTTCTGTATTTAATGAAAAACCGCTCTAAACAAAGAATTTTCGCACCGGGAAATTTTTTTTGAAAAAAAGCTTGACAAACTCAAATCAAAGTGATATAATATAATAGTTGATTGAAGATGCGTTGCTAGCTCAGCTGGATAGAGTGACTGGCTACGAACCAGTAGGTCAGGGGTTCGAGTCCCTTGCAGCGCACCAACAACAGCCACGTAAACACGTCGTTTACGTGGCTTCTTCTTTTTAGAATAACCCACTTTATAACCCACTTATATTATTGAAATGTATAAAAACAGGACAGCAAAGCCAAGTTTTATACCCTTATTCATTATCCTACATCAAAAAAATCAAAAGATATATACAAAAAGCCTTGCGAATCGCAAGGCTTTAATGGCATATTTTCTTTTCAGCATTTCTGCCTATTCAGGGTTTGGCTCATATGCGAACCATAAGATAAGCTCCATCTTGCCGTTGCCTGACCAACCTCAAGACTTCATCACTTAGTAAGCTGCTACGACTGTTAAGTTTCGTCAGCGTACTCGACAGCTCCTGCTGTCTGCTCAACAGATATTCTGTTGCTATTATCATTATAGTTCATAAACAGAAAAATGTCAATAGCTTTAAAAAGATTTGAATTCCCTTGTCAAATAAATGAGGAACAGCATCAGCTGCTCCTCATTTATTTCCCCATTGGGGAATTATCAATTATCTACTTTCTCCTCTTTCAGTCCCTCTTTCATCGTCAATATCAATATTAGTTTCAACAA
>NZ_JBJERV010000032.1:0-102442 GCF_051882455.1 Huintestinicola sp.
CCGATGACGGAAGCAGAGCTATTGTTGACACTTTTGCAAACGGTGACGGAGGAAACATCAAAGCCGCAGGCACAACCGCAAACGCTGCCGCCGCGCTTGCCCTTGCACATACAGCTTACAAGGACGTTGACTCCGGGTATGCCGAAAAGCTGCTTTCCGCTGCGGTCAAGGGTTGGGAATATGCCATAAAAAATCCCGATATAACATCATCGGGGACCTACGGCAGCGACAAGACCGACCACCAGATATTCTTTGCTGCGTGTACCTTGTATTATGCCACAGGCGAGGAAAAGTATCACAACTATATCCGAGAGAATTACAAAAATTTTAATGCTTATGATATGAACTCATTCGGACACGGCTCCGATAATATGACAAAGCTTGCCCTTGCCGAATATCTTGCCTGTGAAAACAAAGACGCCGAGATCACTGAATGGATAAGCAAGAAGTTCAACACCTGGAAAAAGAATATTCTGTCCAATGCCCGTGCAAATCCATGGGGAACTCCGCTGCCTGACTGGGCATTATGGTGGGGAAGCAACTCCAACGCATTAAATACTGCGATGGAAATGTACATTACGGATCATTTTCTGGACGGAAATACAGCTGAGTCAAAAAAGCTTGCTTCGGAAACTGTCAACTTCATATTCGGTATAAATCCTACCGGAAGATCCTTTGTGACAGGCATAGGCGAAAACAGCATCAAACGTACATACAGCGGGATTTTCGGCGAGGACGGTATCGAAGAATTTCCCGAAGGCTACACCCCCGGCGGAATAAATATGTACGATGGCAGCATTATATCACGTTTTCCGGGCAAGTGCCACTCCGATACGGCACTTGATTGGGTTACAGATGAGAATTCTATCTACTATCAGTCGTCACTGATCTTTGCAGCTGCAATGCAGACAGCAAAAGAATAAAAACCATAGTATAAGAACCTGTCTTCGTCAGAAACAGCCGTGCCGACATTTTTAAAATTATCCGATACTTTGTATCAAATCAAAAAAAGCTGCCACAGTATCGCTTCGGGCGATTTTCTGTGGCAGCCTGATGATTTGCTGTATCTGTCATTATCGTGATCGCGAAAACTTCTTTATGGCAGCTCGATCGACCGAAGAACTCTTTTATTTTTTTGCTCTCAGCACATCCTTTGTGCGCTTGTCTGCAAAGCGCCATAGGGCGTTTCTGTCCTTTTCCTCGGCGTAATCTATCCCCACACGTCTGCGCCGCTCTATCTCGGGGCGAAAGCCGTCATCGGTAATGCATATCTCGGAGTTCCCGATAACAGAGCTGCCGTTTAAGGCTTTGTCTATCCTCAGATATTTCGTGAGCCTTGCGGGTCCTTCGTAATTTTCGCAGGCGCGGATAAGAACGCCCTGGGGCTGCTCCCGTTCCCCCGAAATGATGTTAAAAAGCCAATGCATACCGTAGCAGAGATAAACATATATCGTTCCCGCTTCACGATAGAGAAGCTCCGTTCTGGGAGTGCGCCCCTTTGAAGCGTGACAGGCAGTGTCCTCCTCGCCCCGATAGGCTTCGGTCTCGGTTATCCGCAGCACAAGCTCCCCGTCCCCTGTCTTACGGACGATAAGCTTTCCCACCAGGTCGGGTGCAAGCTCAAGGCAGTCCCTTCGGAAAAATTCCGCTCCCAGAGGAATATACTTACTTTTCATCATCGTCTCTCTCGTTCTGTGACATTTTTATCCTGTTCTGTCTCATTTCACGATAAAAGTCACGGTGCCTGAACCTGTTAACCATTCCGCCGAAATGATCCTTGCCGAAAAATATGCCGTACACAAGAAATGCAATGACCACCGAAAGCTGCATACCCAAAGCAAGTAAAGGGAATATGGGATAGATCGCAAACGCTTTTATAAATCCCGAAAGCATAAACACAGCATCGATAAGCGCCATCCACTTTGCCTCGATGGGTATCACCATAAACATCATAAACCGATGATGGGGATCAAGATGAGCGTAAACAAGGAACAGGGAGAAATACAGATATGAAGCGCTTGTATATCCCGTTACAAAGCCCGAGATTATGAGCAGCGCCGCTCCAAGCAGGAAATACATAGTAAGATTATGGCTGCCCCACTCGTTCTCCGTCTCCTTTCCGATAAAGTAGTAGAAATAGACCGAGAACACTATCCATATGGGACTTGCAGTATCGGGAAGCATCAAAAATGTAATGAGCCTCCACACCTGTCCCTCCAGTATCGCCGCTTTGTCAAAGGACAGATACAGCGACAGCATTCCGTCGGTAAACAGGTCGCCTACGAAAATTATTGCCATTGAAGCGGCAATGTAGGTCATAAGATTTTCAATGGCAATATTCCGGAAAAACCTTTTGATCTTGTATTTTAATTCCATCTGAAAGCTCCTTTTTTAAAAGATAATAAAATTATACCACAATGATTTGTATATTTCAAGGAAAACTATTGCAAAAATCAAAAAAATGAGTTATAATATATTTACATAATATTTTATGAAAGGTCGTTTTAAAACAATGAGCTACACTGTAACTCCCGATTCCATCATCGGCGATATCCTCGATACCGATATGGACACCGCTCCCTACTTCTTCGAGATCGGTATGCACTGCCTGGGCTGCCCCGCTTCAAGAGGCGAGTCTATTGCCGACGCCTGCGCCGTTCACGGAACAGACGTTAACGCTCTCGTTGCAAAGCTTAACGAGCATTTCGCACAGAAGGCATAATTTCTGAGCAAAACGGGAAGCGGCGGTAAAATGCCGTTTCCCGATTTTTATTTAGGTTTGATTCAGGACGGTTTTTCTATGATACTTAAAGACAAAAGGCTTCTCCTGTGCGCAGAGCTTGTCACGGGAGATATTATATGCGATATCGGCACGGATCACGGCTATCTCCCCGCTCATCTTATCCTGTCGGGGAAATGCCGCAGGGCAATTGCCGCCGATATAAACGAAATGCCCCTTGAAGCGGCAAAATGCGTATTCAGGAAAGAAAACATCTCGGACAAGGCGGATTTTTTCCTGTCTGACGGCTTGAAAAACGTTCCCCTTGAGGGCGTGACGGATATCGTCATTGCGGGAATGGGGGGCGAGCTTATCTCAAGGATAATCGCCGCAGACGAAAGGACAAAAAGCTGCGGTGCGGCATTTATCCTTCAGCCTATGACAAGGGCGTCGGAGCTGAGAAAATTCCTCTCGGAAAACGGCTTTGAGACCGACTGCGAAAAGGGCGTAAAAGAGGGCAGATTTATCTACTCGGTCATAAGGTGCCGCTATACGGGAGTATGCCGTACTCTCTCCCCTGCCGAAGAGATCATCGGCAGGCTTGACTCCTGTATTCCCGAGGACAGGGATTATATTCTTCTGCAGTCGGACAGGCTGTCAAGGTCCGCCGAGGGAATGAAGGAAAAATATCCGGTCAGGTCGGCAGAGCTTATGAAATTATCCCGGGAACTCAAAGAAATGTGCGAAAAGGAGCAGCTTTGATATGGTAAAGTTTCACATTCCGAATTTTATGGAAAGATTTGACGGCACTATGAATTTGACCCTTATAGGTATGATCAAAAAGGCTCCGCAGATGTTTTATGACGGGGTGGAGATAGCCAGCGTTTTTGACTCATTCCCTGTGATATGGAACGGCGGACGCATTATGGCTGGATATATGGATATAAGCACTGCCGAAAGGGCAGTCCCTCAGTATCTGGGACGCTTTAACGCACTGGGTATTCCCTGCCGTCTCACCTTCACAAATCCCCTGATAACCGAAAAGGAGCTTGCGGACCCCGTCTGCAACAGGGTGCTTGATATCGCCGACAACGGCTTAAACGAGGTCATCGTTTTTTCGCCCCTTCTTGAGGAGCATATCAGACAGACCCACCCGCGAATGAAGATAACCAGCTCCACCTGCAAGCAGATAACCGGTGTTCCGGAGCTTAAAGCCGAGCTTGAGAAGGACTACAGCCTTGTGGTGCTCGACTATAATTTCAATAATAATTTTGATGTGCTGAAAGCCCTTCCTCATAAGGAAAAATGCGAGCTTCTCTGCAATGCGGTGTGCGTTCCGAGCTGCCCCAGACGAGGAGAGCATTACAGATTTATCGGCAAATACCAGCTTGAGCACTGCTGCCCCGAGGAGCTTGAAAGGATACGAAAGGGCACAGCAAAGATAGAGGAATGGAAATGCCCTCATATGAACAACAACGCCTTTATGAGAAGAAGCTCCCCTCTCCACATTTCTCCAAAGGATATTTACACAAAATACGCTCCCATGGGCTTTGTGAACTTCAAGCTTGAGGGCAGGGGCAATATTTTCCCCGACCTTGCCGAGCAGTATGTTTACTATATGGCAAAGCCCGAGTATAGGGATATCGTGAGATACAACCTTCTCTGCTCCGCAGCCGCTGCGGCAGGCTCGGGACGGCAGGTATAAGGAAAGGACTGTAAATATGACAACGGTAAGGGATATTTATGATTTTATAGACAGCGTTATCCCCTTTTCCACTCAGGAAAGCTGGGACAACAGCGGATTTCTTGCAGGCGACCCGGATATGGACGTTCACCGCATTATAACCGCTCTTGACATCACAAACCATGTGATAGACGAAGCGATATCGGAAAAAGCGGAGCTTATCGTGAGCCACCACCCCGTTATTTTCACGCCCCTTAAAGCCGTAATGGCAGGCTCACCCACAGGCAGAATGATACGGTCAGGAATTTCCGCCATCTGCACCCACACCCCCTTTGATATGTCCCCTCTGGGAATGAACAAGGGGCTGTATGACCTGCTTTCGGAGCCGCTGGGATTATCCGACAGCTCTGTCCCCCTTGAGGAAACGGGAGAAGGGCTTTCCGTGGGCAGGATATACGAGCTTGAAGCTCCCCTGTCACCCGAAGAAGCCGCAAAAAGGGCAAAAGCGGCTCTCGGCTGCTCTGCGGTGAGATTTTCGGACGGCGGCAGGGAGATACGAAAAATCGCCGTTAGCTCGGGCTCGGGAGGCAGCTTTGTTGGACTTGCTCAGAAAAAGGGTGCCGACGC
Organism: Huintestinicola sp.; assembly: GCF_051882455.1. Lineage (NCBI taxonomy): Bacteria > Bacillati > Bacillota > Clostridia > Eubacteriales > Oscillospiraceae > Huintestinicola > Huintestinicola sp. The sequence goes on from NZ_JBJERV010000032.1 coordinate 5,031, forward strand.
ACTTATTTCGGGAGACTTCAAGCACGACGCATTTATCGACTCGGGAAACGAGGGCTTTACCATAATCGACTGCGGACATTTCCATACAGAGCGGATATTCTGCGGCATTATGAAAAAGCTGCTTTCCGAGGCTTTTCCCGAAATAACAATTACCGAAGCGAAAAGCTGCACCGACCCTGCAAGCTATATCCTATGAGAAAGGACTGAAAAAATGAGCGGATTTATCTGCCCCGTATGCCGCCTGCCCCTTGAACGGGGAGAACATTCCTATAAATGCGAAAAGGGACATTCCTTTGACATTTCCTCAAAGGGCTATGTAAATCTCCTGCTCTCAAAGGATATGAACGCAAAGCTCCCGGGGGACAACAAAATGATGGTAAAAGCCCGAGCGGATTTCCTGTCAAGGGGATATTATTCCCACCTTGCTGAGGAAATGAGCAGGGCTGTGACGGAAAATTTCACGGGAGGACTTATCCTTGACGCAGGCTGCGGCGAGGGATATTACACCGAGAAAATTTACCGTTCCGTAAGAGAAAAGACGGACGATGTGAAGCTGTGCGCTGTGGACATCTCAAAATTCGCCTGCGCTGCGGCGGCAAGGCGTTTCAAAGGAATTGACAGCTGCGAAACTGCGGCGGCAAGCGTTTTTCATATACCCATGGCAGACGGTTCGGCAGATGTGCTTGTGACCATGTTTGCGCCCTTTTGCAGGGAGGAATATCTGAGGGTGCTGAAAAAGGGCGGCAGCCTTATTATGGCTATCCCCGGTGAAAACCACCTTTTCAGCCTTAAAGAAGCAGTATACGATAAGCCGTACAAAAACGAGACAGCGGATTATGATATTGACGGCTTTGAATTTACAGAAAGCAGAAAAATATCCCGCAGAATTTATATTGACAATAACGAGGACATAAAAAGCCTTTTCTCAATGACCCCCTATTATTACAAAACGGGTGTCGAGGGACATGAGCGTGTAAACCGGCTTGAAAGCCTTGAAACAGAAGCTGAGTTCGAGGTGCTTATATACAGGAAAGGAACTGATACAAATGGCGCTTGACGGTGCATTTCTCCTGGCGGTAAAGCAGGAGCTTATGCCTCTTGTGGGAGGCAGGATAGAAAAAATTTACCAGCCCTCAAAGGAGGAGATAGTTTTAGGAATACGCACAAGAACGGGCAGCTCAAAGCTTCTCATATGCGTGAACGCCGCTTCCGCACGTATCCATATAACGGCAAAGCCTATCGAAAACCCCAAAGTCCCCCCCATGTTCTGTATGCTTCTGAGAAAGCGCCTGGGCAGCGGCAAGCTTACGGCTGTAAGGCAGGACGGACTTGAGAGAATACTTTTCCTTGATTTTGAGACCGTAAACGAGCTTGGGGACGTTGTTACCGTTACCCTTGCCTGCGAGATCATGGGAAAATATTCAAACCTTATCGTTATCGACCAAAGCGGAAAGATAATCGACAGCCTGAAGCGAGTGGACGACGCTATGAGCCGTGAAAGGCTTGTCCTGCCCAATATGACCTACACCGCTCCCCCCAGAGAGGAAAGGCTCAATTTCCTCATTGCGGACGAAAATGATATGAGAGAGCGGATAAAAGCCTGCGTGGGCAAATCTGCGGCAAAGTGCCTTATTTCCGTATTCGAGGGCATTTCCCCAATTCTCGCAAGGGAATGGATATACAGAGCCGCAGGCGGCAGGGACATCACCTCCGAGGACTTTGACGATGTGACTGTTGACAGCATTATCCGCGAGATAATAAGCACCCGAAACGCCTTTTATGAGGGCGGACGGGAATACACCATCGTTACCGACCCCGATGGCGCTCTCAAGGATTTCTGCTTTACAGGTATCAAGCAGTACGGGGAGCTTATGAAAACAATTCCCTGCGATACCGCCTGCGAAACTCTTGACAAATTCTACTCCGAGCGTGACAGAGCCGCAAGAATGAAGCAGCGTTATCAGGACCTTTTCAGGCTGCTGGGAAATACCTATGACAGGATACTCCGCAGAACGGAAAATCAGCGGCTGGAGCTTAAAGAGTCGGAAGAGCGTGAGGAATTAAAGCTCCGCGGCGACCTTATCTCCGCAAATCTCTATACGCTCCAAAAGGGTATGAAGGAGTTTACCTGCGTGAATTTCTATGATGAAAACTGCGGCAAGATAACGGTTGAGCTGGACCCGATGCTCACGCCGTCACAGAATATGCAGAAGTATTACGCAGGCTACCGCAAGGCGGACAATGCGGAAAAGCGTCTCAAGGTGCTTATCGCACAGGGCGAGGAGGAGCTCCGGTATATTTCCAGCGTTTCGGACGCCCTTTCGAGAGCGGTAACGGAAAACGACGTTAACGAGCTGAGAGCCGAGCTTGCCGAGCAGGGCTATATCAGGGCGCCCAAGGGCAAGCAGAAGCCCCCGAAGCCCGCTCCCCCGCTGGAATTCACATCTCCCGACGGTTTTACGATACTGGTGGGACGAAACAACAAGCAGAACGATATCCTTACCCTCAAAACCGCCGAAAAGACCGATATCTGGCTCCACACCAAGGATATCACAGGCTCCCACGTAATCATCCGGGCTGAGGGAAGAGAAGTTCCCGACGAGACTGTCTATTACGCCGCAAGGCTTGCCGCCGCTCACAGCAGCGCAAAAAATTCGGCGCAGGTGCCTGTGGACTATGTTCCTGCGAAATTCGTCAAAAAGCCCGCAGGCGCAAAGCCCGGCATGGTAATATTCACAAACAACAGGACCCTTTATGTAAAGCCGCTTGATACCGAAGAACTTTGATAAATGAAAGGAAGCTTTGATATGGACAAGACCTCTCCCCTCCCCGATATTCCCGACCTGCTTTATCCCACGGCCCAAAAGCGTGACGCTCTGAACCGCCGAAGGACTGAGCTTGCGGACAAATTCCCCTGCACATATATAAACGACCTTATGACCGATACGGTGGCTTCTATGATATGCCGCAGAAATCCTCAGAACGTGCAGAAGCTTTTCCGCGAAATGTGCACCGATACCGAGGTGATAAACTATCGCCTTGACGCTCTCGAGGACGTGATGAACAATCCAAAGCTTTCTCCTGCCGTTCACAGCGCGGCTGAAAAGCTTCTTGAGACCGAGAGCAAAAACAGCGGCGGCAACGGCTCCCCCGACAGCTTCACAGCCCTCAGCGACAGAATTGAAATGCTGGACTCCTACATTTCCTGCATGGAAAGCCTTAACAGCCTGTCAGAAGAGCTTGGCGGCGGCATTCGCTCCGAAGCCTTCCGCAGCTTTTTTGAGATAATAAAAGGGCGCTGCGAATGTGAGGAATTTGCTCAGATGAAGCGTGACATTTCCGAGCTTAAAGAAGCATTTTCAAAGAAGATACGCTCCGTCACCGTTGCCATAAATTTCAATCAGGAAATGCGTCCCGTTTCCGCGGGGATAGTCAGCTATTCCGACAAGCCCGCAGGGGAAAAGCTCAATGTTTTCGACAGGCTTTTTTACAAGACAAGCGCCTACTCCGATACTGTGGTGTCGGGAAAGCTCCGCTCGGGTCTGCCGAACCAGGACGGATTTCTGAGCGAGGCGGACAAGGCGCTTTTCGAAGCGCTCGAAAAGCTTACATCGGCATATATGAAGAGGCTTGAAGGCGCGCTGAAAGCCTATGACAGGCTGTCTTTCTCAAGGCTTTCAATGCTTACGGGACAGCTTGAGATATATGACGGCATTGCAAAGATAGCCATGACCTGCGATGCAAGAGGAATAAAAATGTGCCGCCCCGAATTTACGGACACCCCAAGAACTGCCGAAATTAAAGACCTTTTCGACCCCTGCTTTTATTTCAAAGCGGCGGCGTCAGATTCCGAGGCAAAGGGCGATGACCTTGTGGTGCGAAACAGCCTTACTATGGACGACAGCGGAAGATTTTTTATCCTGACGGGTGCAAACAACGGCGGAAAGACCACCTTTCTCCGGGGTGCGGGACTATGCTTCCTTATGGCTCAGACAGGCTTTTACGTTCCCGCGGAAAGCTGTAAAATTTGTCCCTGCGACTTCATTTTCACCCATTTCCCCAAGGAGGAGGAAACGGGCATAAACGCAAGCCGCTTTACCAACGAGATAAAGGATCTAAAGCAGATAAGTGACCTTATCACCGAAAACAGCCTTCTGCTTATGAACGAGTCCATTCAGAGCACAACTCCCAAGGAATGTGCCGAGATAGCAGCAGAGATAACCCGTATTTTCTGTATCATAGGCGTAAGGGGAATCTATGCAACACATATAACCGACCTTGCCTACAGATGTGACGATATCGCCGCAGACCCCGACTGCAGAAGTATGCCCGTAAGCATTGTGGCAGGGGTGGACAAGGAAAGCGGCAAGCGGCTTTACCGAATAGAACGGGGCGAGCCCTTAAAGCAGAGCTATGCGAAGGATATTTTCGACTCCTTCGGGATAAACGCCGAAAATATCCGCAGGAGAGTTCACAGAAGCTGAGATACTGTAACGATATTTACACAGATAATATGCTATAATGTACATAAAACTCCAGATAAAGGACGGTCAGACTAATGCTGAATATTTATTACGGCACCACAGGCACAGGCAAATCCGCCGCAATGATGAAAAGGATAAGGGAAGAAGCGGAGCTGATACGCAAATCGGGCGAAAGCAGAAGCATATGCGTTATCGTCCCCGACCAGTTCACCTTTGAATACGAGCATATGCTCTATAATTCCATGGGCTGCGGACTTTTCAACAGCGGAAATACCGAGGTGTGGTCATTTTCCCGTCTGGTGAGGGATATTTTCAGCCATAGTCATGCTCCCGAGGGACAGGCAGCCGACTCCACCGTCAAAACCGCGGTTATGTACAAGACGATCAAAAAAGCGGTATCCGAGGACGCTCTGCTTTATTACAAAAAGCAGGCTTCACGACCGAATTTCACCGCCTCCGCCCTGACCATGATAAGCGAGCTTATCCACAGCGGCGTTACCCCCGAAATAATGGGCGAGCTTGCGGGAAAAGCTCCCGAAAATATGCGTGATAAGCTGACGGACGTATTTCTTATCTACTCAAGATTTACCGAGGAGCTTTCAAAGCTTTCGCTGAGGGACCCTATGCTCGATCCCCGCATCGCTGCGGACTATGCAAGGGAATGCGGATATTTCAAGGGTATGAGCATTTTTATGGACGAGTTCAAAAGCTTCACGGGCGACCAGTACGGTCTTATGGAAACAATGCTCAAAGACTGCACAGACCTGACAGTATGCCTTACCGCCGACCGCCTTTCGCAAACGGGCTATTCCCCCTTTACAGCGGTGACAAAGACCGCCGCAAGGATAATGTCCATTGCCGATAAGCTTGACGTTAAGACCGAAACGAAGAAATTTACCGAAAACAAGCGATATAAAAGCGATGGGCTTTTTGCACTTTCGGATAAGCTCATGAGACTCCCCAAAGTCAAAAATGCCGCTTCGGGTGAGGCAGTCACCGTAGTCTGCGCTCCCGATATTTACGGGGAATGCGACTACATATGCGCAGAGATAAAGCGGCTCATTTCCGAGGATAAAGCGCTCAGATACAAGGATATCGCAGTGCTGAGCCGCAGTATGAACGATGATATTTCCATTCTTTCCGCAGCATTTGAGAGATACGATATCCCCTATTATTCCGACAAGAAACAGTCTGCGGCACATAAGCGGCTGATGATAATGATAAACGCTGCCTTAGAGCTTGCCTCCGCAAAGCGCATATCCACCGAAGCCCTCCTCCGATACGCAAAAACGGGACTTGCAAAGCCCCCGAAGGAATACGAAAAGGACGGAGAAAAGCACAGCATTTACTCCCTTGAGCCCGACGAGGAGCTTTTAAAGCTTGAAAATTACTGCTACACATGGGATATTGACGGTGAGCTATGGGAAAAGACCTTTCCCGAAACGGACGAAGCATACAAGGGCATTGACGATATCAAAAACAGGCTCCTTGAGCCGATGATCGCTCTGAGAAAGGACTGCGCGGACAAGACGGGTGCGGAAGTTTGCAGAGCAATACGCCGCTTTATGGCTTCCATACCCGCAGAGGAAAATCTTCTTGAATTCACCTCTCTCCCACCCGATGAAAACGGGAAAGCAAGCGGCAAATTCTCATTTGATGAACGGCTTGAAAAGCGTGAGAACGAACGGCTCCTTGCTCAGCTTGACGGTATCCTTTCCGGGCTTGAGACCGCCCTGCCCGACAAGATATCCCTTTCGGAATTTCGCGAGATATTCACCCTCAGCGCATCGGGCATAACCCTTTCAAGCCCCCCCGAAGCCCTTGACTCGGTAGCCGCACAGCAGTCTGACCTTGCCCGTCTGTCCGAGCCGAAAATAGTATTCGTAATGCACGCAAATGACGGCGTTTTCCCCTATGTGACAGGAGAAAGCGTTACCTTTTCCGAGAGGGAAAGAGAATTTTTCAGGCAGTCCGAGCATGACCTTTCGGGAGATGTGAAAAACCGTATCGAGGAGGAGCGCTTTAATGCATTCAAGGCTCTGTGCAGTCCCTCGGAAAAGCTGTACGTTTCCTTCGAGGCGGCTTCTTCGGACGGCTCCCCTATGTACCCCTCCGCCCTTATTTCCGAGATATGCTGTACTCTTGAGGACGTCAGGCGGATAAATACAGATGAGCTTGATATGCTCTTTTTCTGCCGCACAAAGGAGTCTGCCTATGCCGCAGCCACCGCAGGCTTTGACGCGGAAAATGCAGATTTCGCCACAGTCCGCGCGGAGCTTTCAAAGGACCCCGTTTATAAAAGCAGATTTGAATACATAGACTCCATCGACACGGGCACCGACCACTGCATAAGCGACAAAGAGCTTAACAAGCGGCTTTACGGCTCAAATGCACGTATCTCCCCCTCCCGCTTTGAGGATTTCAGCAAATGCCCCTTTATGTTTTTCTGCAAAAAGGGTCTGGGCATATATCCGCTGCCGAAAAATGACCTTAACCCTATAATACAGGGAAATATTATCCACAAATGTATGCAGGATATCTTTACAAAAAATTCCAAGAAAAGCTTTCTCGGGCTTTCAAAGGAAGATATCCTGGGCTCCATAGCCCTTTCAGCCCATGAATATATCAGGGACGACCTGGGCGGCGGCTTTGCAAAGAAAAACAGCTTTGAATTTTATCTGGACATTGCCGCCGAGCTTATGTTAAAGGTGATCCTCCATATGCAGGAGGAGCTTATGCGTTCAGACTTTGTTCCCGTTGCCTGCGAGCTGCCTGTGGGTATTTCATACCGAAGCATTCCCGATGACGATTTTTCCGAAGCTGATTTTCGTAAGGATAGCCCTCTTTCGGGCTCCGCAGAGGAAATTTACATCCGTCTTTCCGAAAAGCTGAAAGCTGCCCCCCGCACCGCAATATCCGACAGAGAGGGAGGTATGGGCATTGATTTCTCGGGCACAGCAGACCGTGTTGACGCATATATTGACGAAAAAAACGGCGGCAGGATATATCTGCGGATAATCGACTACAAAACAGGCTCCAAGGAATTTGTAAGAGAGCAGCTTGACCTGGGAATAAATATGCAGATGTTTTTCTACCTCTGGGCGCTGACACGCACAAGTGACCCCGACAAACGGAATTTTGAAGCGGCGGGAGTAATGTACGTGCCCATGAAAGCACCGAAGCTGTCAATGAAAAACAGGAATGACGATATCTCCCCCCGGCAGACGGAAATGAGCTCGTTTCGAATGAAGGGCGAAATTCTCGGTGACGAAAACATTCTGACCGCTATGCAGAACGATATATTTGAATGTACAGGCGACAGCGAGGTATTTATTCCCGCAAAGCTTAAATTCAAGGACGGAGAAGCGCAGGTCTCAAACGTGTTCACCGAGGAGGAGCTATGCGCCGATATAAACAAGGCAGAGACCCTTCTCAAGGGGCTTGCGCAGGCTCTTGACGAGGGATATATCCCTGCAAGTCCCCTGAGCAATAAAAAGCTGAAATGCGCCTGCCCCTGCGACAACTGCGATTATGCGGAGGTCTGCGGAAATTATCCCTCTCCCAAAACCAGAAGCGGCAGCATTTTCCCCGCCGCCAAAACCGAAGATGAGAACTAACGAAAGGATATGTGAAATATGGCACCAAACTGGACTCCCGAGCAATGCGCCGCCATAAATGTAAAAAACAGGGCAGCGGTGGTATCAGCAGCCGCAGGAAGCGGAAAGACCGCCGTATTGGTGGAAAAGCTCCTGCGTATCCTTTCGGACAGGAATGAACCCGTTTCGGCGGACAGGATAGTGGTGGTGACCTTCACAAACGATGCCGCCGCACAGATGAAGCAAAGGCTCTGCGCCAAGCTTGCAGAAGCTGCCGAACAGGACCCCGAGAACGACTGGCTGGTTTCTCAGCAGGCTCTTATCCCTTCGGCAAAGATATCCACTATCCACTCGTTCTGCTTTGATATGATTCGCGGAAATTCCGCTCTCATTGACGCAGACTCCGGCTTTAGAGTGCTTGACCAGTCCGAGGACGACGCAATTTCGGCACGCGCGGCGGAAAATGTTTTTGACAGATGGTTTGCGGAGCGTTCGGAGGATATGAAGCGGCTGACGGATTTTTTCTGTCCCGATTCGCGAAACGATGAAAGGTTGGCTGCGGTAATACCTCCCCTCAGAAGCAAGCTGCTGGCGCTCCCATTCCCCGAGGACAGAATGAACGGTATTGCCGCCGCATATGAGCATACTGCCGAAATACTCGGAAAATGCTGCTCCGAGGCCGTTTCCGAGGAGCGAAAAAATGAACTGCTTTGTGACCCGCTTATCTCCTATTACCTGAAAAACTCACGGGTAAAGCTTGCCAAAGCCCTTGACAGCCTTACCGCCGCCGCAGATATGCTTATCGGGGAATATGAAAAAATAATTTCCGAGATAATCCTGCAAACAAGCGGTTCGGACGAAAAGCCCTATGCCGACACACTTTCATCTATAGAAAAAGCTAAGGGGATAATAACCGTCCTTGAGGGAGAGAAAAATTCCGCCGCCGTAATGAAAAAAAAGCTTGAAGCAGACCTGTTTTTCCCCTTTTCGGGAGAAGGTCTGAACGTTACGGCAAGGCTTACTCTGAGCAAATCATTTAAATACAAGGTCAAGCCCGCAGGAGCCAAAAAAGCGGAAAGCTATACCGCCGCTCCTTCTCAGGAGGTGCTTGACAAAGGCAAGAAGCTCCGTGCGGAAAGCCTTGACACCGTTAAGAAGCTTTCGGGACGATACACCCTCTCCGACCTTTTTTACGACTTCAACCGTCACGGGGAGATCTGCAGGCTGCTGTTTGCCCTTATGAGCGATATTTTCGCAGAGGAAAAGCTGCTCAGAAGCGAGAAAAACGCTCTCAGCTTTTCCGACGCAGAGCAGCTTGCGGTGGAGCTTCTTTGCAGCCGTGACGAAAGCGGCAATATTTCCCCCACTCCCCTTGCAAAGGAGCTTTCCGACTATTTCCACATCGTTATGATAGACGAATTTCAGGATTCCACCGCCGTTCAGGAGCTAATTTTCCGTATGCTCTCAAAGGGTGGCAGCGCCGACGCTCCCGGAACAAATTTCTTTGCTGTGGGAGATGTGAAGCAGTCAATTTACCGTTTCCGCTGCTCCGACCCCACAATTTTCCTTGCAAATATAAGGGATAGCGTTGACTATAAAGATGACGGAAGCTGTGACAGAGCAAGGATATATCTGAACCGCAATTTCCGAAGCTCTCACGGTGTGGTGGAATTTGTAAATGCAGTATTTGAGAGCATAATGTCCGAGGAAAACGGCAGCGTTTTGTACGACGATACCGCAAAGCTTATTGAGGGCGCAGGTATCGGAGATATTTACGGTCCCACGGAAATAATAACCCTCCCCCCCTCGGTCTCCCCCGAAGAAAACGAGGAGGAAGAGACACAGGACAGCGAGGAAAACGGCTCATTGACCGAAGATGACGGCGGACTTTCCTCTCTTGATATAATCGAGGCAAAATGCACCGCCGTGCGGATAAAGGAGCTCCTTGAAAACGAAAAGATAGAGGAAAACGGCGAACTGAGAGCCGTGCGCCCCTCGGATATCTGCATACTTATGCGCGGAGTGAAAAAGGCGGGGATATATGTAAGCTGTCTTGAGGAGCTTGGCATAAGCGTTCAGGGTCCTGCGGAGGAAAGCTATCTCGGCTCAAGGGAGATAGCTGTGCTTATAAATCTGCTCAGATGCATCGACAACTGCACCCTTGACGTGCCTATGGCTTCTGTGCTTATGTCTCCCATGTTTATGTTCACCGCCGAGGACATGGCAAGGCTCAGAGTAAAGCGCAGCTCCTCGGTATATAACGATGTGCTGCTGTCCTCAATGGGCAAAAAGGACGTTCCCGAAAAGCTTAAAAGGCAGTGTAAGGATTTTCTTGACGTGTTCGGCAGACTGAGAGAATACGCCGCCGTCCACACCGCCGCAGAGCTTATCGAGTTTATCTACAGCAGGACGGATTTTATGGCGGTGGTATCGGTCTACAAGGACAGCGCAAAGAAGAAGGCAAACCTCCGTCTCCTGCCCATCTATGCGGAGAAATTCGACAAAAACGGCTCGGGTGGATTAAGCGGATTTCTGCACTTTATCGACTCAATGCTCCGAAACAAGAAGGATTTCCAGTCCGCCTCGGCAGTTTCGTCTGTAAGCGACAGCGTTTCCATTAAGACCATTCACAAGTCCAAGGGACTTGAATACCCCTTTGTATTCCTCTGCCGAAGCTTTGTTAAATTCAATCTCAGGGACACCTCGGGCAGGATAGTTTTCTCTCCATTCCCCGACGGCAGCGGCAGCAGCGTTGGCTTCAGGATAACCGACGGGGCAAAGTACGCCGTTTACGAGTCATTCCCCCGTGAGGTGCTCAGCGAAATGCTGAAAAAAAGCCAGCGGGACGAGGAGATGATGCTCCTTTACGTGGCTCTCACCCGTGCAAAATACAAGCTTTTCATCACCCGAAGGAATGACAGCGAGCCAATAAGCGCAAAGCGGACTGTGGCTGACAGGCGAAGGGAGCTTGCAGAGCTTATCGTGACCACCGAAACAGGCTGTGACTGCCGTGAAGCAGTGGGCGAATGTATGTGTATGGAGCAGTGGCTGGACGTGGCGCTGTCGCTGTTTGAAAACGGTGAAAACAGCGGCGAAAAGATTCGCGGGGAATGCAGGGTAATGTTCACCGAGGGAAAAATATCGGAGGAAACAGCTTCGGACGAAAATGCCGTCTCCCCTGCCGCCCTGCCCGATGAAAGCCGAGCAAAAATACTGAGAGAAAATCTCTCCTGCGATTATGACGATACCCTGTCCGTGACCGCTTCAAAGCTTACCGTAAGCGAGATAGCCAAAAAGCACGAGCCGAAGCTCAGAAGATTTTTCGGGGAAACTGCACGGAAGAAAGCCGAAAAAAAGGCTGCGGCAGGCATATCCGCCGCCGACCGGGGCACAGCAGTCCACGAATTTATGCAGTACTGCGATATCACAAAGCTTGCGGCGGTATCTCCCGAGAAACGTGACAAAGCCATTTCCGAGGAAGCCGCACGGCTTTGCAGAACAGGACACCTCACCGAAATTCAGGCAAAATGCGCCGACCCCGAGATGATTGGTCAATTTCTTGACAGCGAGCTATGCGGAAGGATCATCCGCTCGGAAAATGTTATGAGGGAAAGAAAATTCCTGGTGAAGATTGCCGATTTATGTATTGATGAAGAAATTCTTGACAATTCGGGGCTGAGGGTTTATAATAATACCGAGGGAATGTTACAGGGCGTTGCCGACCTGCTCTTTGAGGAGGACGGCAGGATGATACTTGTGGATTACAAGACCGACAGATACATCACCCCCGAGCAGCTTAAAGCCCGTTACAGTATGCAGCTTTATCTTTATGCAAAGGCGCTTTCCCTTATCCTCGGAAAGCCCGTCTCCGAAGCGTATCTCTACTCCTTTGAGCTGGGAGCTGCGGTAAAAACGGAGCTTTCTCCCGAAAATATCATTATATAATATAGCGTGATTTTCCCAATGTGGATAATATAAAAAAACGGCTCTGAAAGGAATGGTCAAATTATGGAAAACAATAACGCAAGACGCCCAAAAGCCGCACCCAAGCCCGCACCTGCAGCAGGAATGCTCCTGTCCTCGGTAATTCTCGGAGTGAGCATAATCATTGCGGGAGCCTCGGTCAATGGCTCTGTAAAAAAGCTCACCGCCGCTGTTGAGGCTCAGACCTTTGCGTCAAGCTACTCCTCCCCCTCGAACATCACCGTTAATAACAGCGCCCCCAAGAATTATTTCACCGAGACCGAAGCTGCGGCTTACCTTAATATGACCGTTGACGAGATAAAGGCGGCTATCACCAAAAAGGAGATAAAGGAGTACGTCAAGACCTCCGCAGGCTATTCCATTTCCAAGGACGTGCTTGACGATTATTTCGAGCAGAAGGCATACGAGAGCCTTAATGCAGCTAATTCCGAAAGCTCCGAAAGCTGATGCCGCCCCGGAAAAGGGGTAACAATATGACAGACAGGATAAAGGTAAAAATAAATCATCACCCTGTGAGCTATCGCTGTATCGAATTATTCGGCGGGATCTTTGTATGCTTTCTTCTGATGTTTGCAGCAGGAGCAAGCCACTCGATCGGACTGATGATCGCTTCATATATAAGCCTGTTTGCGATATTTGGATTGGGCGAATTTTTCAGCGCTATAAACGGCTATCTTTCCGTCTATGATGAAGCCATACACTTTCGCTACATAAAATACGAGTCAAGTATCCCACTCAGTAACATCACCGAGATAAGCTACGGAGTATACACAGAATATGCGGGACGAATGAGTACAAAGCGGATTTCCCTGAATATTAAAACCGTTGACGGCGCGGAACATTCCTTTAATGATAAAATAAACGAGGAAGAGCTTGCCTCATCGCTTGACACAAACAGTAAGTGCAATGTTCCCATTATACGAATATACAGATTTTTGGCAGAAAGGCTTCCCGATAAGGCTAAGGGGTATGTGAAGCCCGAAAGTATCGGGGATATGCTTTAACACGTCAGCGAACAAATAAAGATAATACAGAAAAACGGGGAAAAATTATGTTGATAGATCATTTAGTTAAGCTGATATATTATTTAGTTATCATCTCGTGGATATTGTTCCCGATAATGCAGAATATCTGGAAAAAGCAGGACCATGAATTTATTAGATTTTTAAATAATAACAGAGAAGAAATAATGAACGGTGGAAGCTGTGAATTTATGGGGTTTACATATACAAGAGAGACCCGTGTGATACGCTTTTCCTGCTGCATTTCGGTCATCATACTGACCCTGTGCCGTTCAAGCTGTATCGTCCCCACAGACAGATCTGGCGCAACAAGGCTCCTTTGTGTCCTTATGACGCTATTAGGCGGCTGGTGGGGTTTTCCCTGGGGTCCCATACGCACAGTGCAGACGATCTGCGATACTGCCAGAGCAACGGAGATCTCTTTGTATGATGTCTATACCCGAGGAGTGATATGACCGGGAAAAGCTGCGGGGTAGACTAAGCCGGACAGCTTTGAACAGTCTATAAAAACATAATATCAAAACACAGCATAAATTGTAAATTAAGGCGCAATAATTAACTTGTCTCATATCAAGGTTTATGGTATCATTACCTTAACAGCAGAAAATGCTAAAGCTCGGGTCACAAACCGACCGTATTTCTATTGAAAGGTGAATGATAACTATGAAAAAAGTATTGCGTACAGGTGCGGCTTTATGCTTATCAGCCGCTGCTCTCACAGCCATAGCTGCAAGCGCATATGCAGAAGCAGTTGATTTTGAGGACGGCAACTACTCCTTTGTATCCGTAAAGACAGACGACGGCGGAGACCTTTCCGTTCTTTCCGTTGAGGAGTTCAACGGCTCAATGCAGCTCAAGGTAGACGTTCAGGACTGCTCACTCCTGCCCAAGATCCTTTTCAGCATGAACGATATTGTCGGCACAGACAACCTCTCCGATATCGATAAGATACTTATGGACATTACATTCGCCTCCAAGGACGGCGTAACAGCTCCCGGCTGGATCGGCGGCTGCTTAGGCAGCGCAGGAGGAGACGATACTCCCGCCTGGGACCAGACAGATTTTGAGGGCGGCGAATATGAGAACCCCGTTTCCGAACCTATGACCATCGAAAGAAAGTTCCTGCTCCCCTCCAAGAAGTATGTGAGCGGCACCGAAGGCTCTGTTGCACAGCTTATGAGATGGGGCACAGAAGTACCTTACTATATGTACGTTGACAACATCAGAGTTCTTGACAAGGACGGCAACGAAATGCCTATCATGCTTTCCGCCGCTCCTGCAGAAGAAGCTCCTGCCGAGGAGGCTCCCGTTGAAGCAGCTCCCGCTGAGGAAGCACCTGCCGAGGCTCCCGCTTCCGACGGAGATACAACTTCCTCCAAGACAGGCAATACAGCAGCCGCTTCCGTTGCAGCAATAGCTGTATGTGCAGCAGCTGTCGCTGTTATCAACCGCAGAAAGTAATTTCATTTACTGTCTCATAGAGTGCAGAATGATCTTTTCTCATTCTGCACTTTATTATGACTATAAATTTTGTTAAATCACAACATAAAAGTATTCCAATAAACCGATTTGTTTGTGAATTCATACATATTTTGATTTTCCTATTGACATAACCGTGCATACGTGATATAATACTTGAGTACGAAAAATAAAGCAGAGCTTTCCGCTCTCACCCTGCTGCAAAGGCACGCAGTGGTCAATAATTTTTAATTCGTCCGCGGTATCTTTATATATTTGCGGTACGTCTGAGAAATTATACGGCGGAGCTTTGGTTCTGCCGTTTTTTATTTCACATTCATTTATAGTTAATTTGATTTTTTGGGGGTGCTCGCCATAGCTAACAAGGATAGCAAGGAGCTTCAGATCAATGAAGAAATCCGTGACAAGGAGATCAGAGTAATAGGTCCCGACGGCGCACAGCTGGGTCTTATGTCCGCAAGGGACGCGCAGAAGCTTGCCGCAGAAAAGGATCTGGATCTTGTAAAGATCGCACCGCAGGCTGTTCCGCCCGTGTGCAAGATCATGGACTACGGAAAGTATTTGTTCGAACAGGCTAAGCGTGAAAAGGAAGCAAGAAAAAATCAGAAGGTAGTCGAGATAAAGGAGATCAGAATGTTCTCCACCATCGATACCCACGATTTTGAAACCAAAACAGCCCAGGCTGTCAAGTTCCTCAAGGGCGGAGATAAAATAAAGGTTTCCGTTCGTTTCCGTAAGCGTGCCATCGCTCATCCTCAGCTTGGAGAAGAGCTGCTTGAAAAATTCAAGGAGGCCTGCGCAGAAGCGGGAGTCGTTGAAAAGTCTGCAAAAATGGAGGGAAGAGCACTTGTAATGTTCGTTTCCCCCAAGGCTTCAAAGTAACCGATCATTTCAAAATAACTGTAAAAATAAAGGGAGGATATTTCTATGCCAAAGCAGAAGACTCATTCCGGAGCTAAGAAGCGTTTCAAGCTCACCAAAAACGGTCTCGTAAAGTATCAGAAGACCAACAAGAGACACAGACTCACTCAGAAGGATCACAAGCGCAAGAGAATTGCTCGTAACATGGGCGTTGCAGGTTCAGCAAATGCTGCTACACTCAGAGAGCTTATGCCCTACAAGTAATCGGCAAGGCTCGTTTTTAAGTACTGAATAATAATACATTTGGAGGTAAAATACTATGGCTCGTGTTAAGGGAGCAATGGCTACTCGCAAGAGAAGAAATAAAACTTTAAAGCTCGCCAAGGGTTACTGGGGCGCAAAGAGCAAGCATTTCAAGATGGCTAAGGAAGCCGTAATGAAATCCGGCAACTACGCTTATATCGGCAGACGTCTCAAGAAGCGTGATTTCAGAAAGCTCTGGATCACAAGAATTTCCGCTGCCTGCAAGATGAACGGAATGAACTATTCCACTTTTATGAACGGTCTCAAGAAGGCTGGCATCACTCTCAACAGAAAGATGCTCTCCGAGATCGCTATCAGCGACGCAGCAGGTTTCACAGCTCTTACTGAAAAGGCTAAGGCTGCTCTTTAATTTAAGGCAAACAGGCTGTATCACAAAGGCGTTGTCCGTTGTGGTACAGCTTTTTTGAATATGGAGGCTGCAAGGTGCAATGACCGATTATAACCGCATATTTTCCGCCGATAATGAAAAAATAAAGCTTTACCGAAAGCTGACCGAGGACAAGAAAGCAAGACGAAAGGAAAACAAATTCACAATTGAAGGGGCAAGGCTGGTATCAGACGCCGCCGCCGAGGCTATAGAGCTGCACAGTGTTTTTTTCACCGAAAGCGCAATGGAAAAATACGGCGAAGCTCTGGAGCTTCTTATAAAAAAATACCCCCCGAAAATATTCAACATTATTTCCGAAGAGCTTTCAAAAGAGCTTTCCGACACAAAAATGCCCCAGGGGGTATTTGCAGTCTGCTCAATGCCCGAAGCTCACAAATCGGAAATATACGGCAAAATAAAGAGCGGCAGCAGAGTGCTGATACTTGATAATATCCAGGACCCCGGAAATATGGGCACAATGCTCAGGACTGCCGACGCCTGCGGTATAGACTGCGTTATCCTCTGCTCCTGCTGCGATATTTATAATCCCAAGACCGTCCGCTCGGCTATGGGCAGTATTATGAGAGTGCCTGCCATTTCCGACGATATCGAAAATGCAGTAAGCGAAATGAAGCTTCGGGGCATACCCGTTTTTGCCGCAGTTATCTCGGACAGTGCAGCGTCCCTCACAGACTGCGATTTTTCGGGAGGCGGAGCTGTTATGATAGGAAACGAAGGAAACGGTTTATCCGACAAAGACGCTGCTCTGGCAGACGTTCTGCTCACCATAAAAATGCACGGGACCATCAATTCCCTTAACGCCGCCATGGCAGCAGGGATAATCATGTGGGAGCTTTCCAAGGGCAAGGAGGGAAGGCAATGAACATTGACGACGGAGCATATTACCGCAGGCTGTATCGGCTCTGGGCGGTCATTGCATTCGGCGCGGCTTCAAGAACTCTTTCCGAGCTGTATGAACGCTTCGGAAATGCGGAAAGCCTTTACGCCGCCGTTACTCAGGACGAAACGGTGAGAAACGGGCTCCCTGCGGAAACCGTGCGAAATGCCGACAGCATCACCCTGTCCTCTGCGGAAAGGGTCATGGAGCTTTGCGAAAAGCAGAAAATAAAGATAGTCACTGCGGACGAGGAGGATTTCCCCGCAAGGCTTAAAGAGATATACAATCCCCCTACGGTGCTTTTTTACAAGGGCGACATTTCGGGCATCAGCGACAAGCTGAACATCGGCGTGGTGGGAACAAGAAAGCCCTCGGATTACAGCAGAAAAACCGCCGCAGCCATCGTACATACCCTTGCAAAGCACGGCTTTGACATCATAAGCGGCTTTGCGGAGGGCATCGATATATGCGCTCACCTCGAGTGCATAAAAAGCGGCGGCAGAACATTTGCGGTAGTGGGTTCGGGGCTTGATTATCCCTATCCGAAAAACAATATTCCCTACCGTGAAATTATCGAAGAAAACGGAGCAGTGATATCCGAATTTCTCCCCGGCACCCAGCCCTATCCCGGAAATTTTCTTCTGCGAAACCGCATACTTGCAGGGCTTTCAATGGGCGTTGCGGTCATTGAAGCAGGTGTGCAGAGCGGCTCTCTCAACAGCGCTGCCCACGCCGTAAGCCAGGGCAAGCCCGTATTCGCCGTTCCCCCCTGCGACCTCTTTGACAGCAGGTACAGAGGAAATGTTTCGCTTATCAGAGAGGGCGCTATCCCCCTTATGGGTGCCCGGGATATTTACGGAGAATACTGCATAAATACTCCGCATATAATAGTCGCAAACGAAAATACCGCCGCTCACCTTGCCAAAATAAAGGAGATAGCGGACAAGGCTGCCGAAGCCGAACGGGAAAGCGCACAGAAGAGAGCTTCCGCCGTAAAAAGCCCCCGTAAAAAGGCAGAGAACATAGCCCCGCAGGAGCAAAAGCCCGGACCCGAAAAACAGCCCCGAAGCGTCAGCACAGAGGAGCTTGAGAGCTTTTCCGACCCCGTTCAGAGGAAAATAATAGAAAAGCTTTCGGAGGTTTCTTCAATGAGAGCGGACGAGCTTGCGGAAGAACTGAGCGCGGACATAGATGAGATACTTACCGCTCTCACCGAGCTTGAAATAATGGGTAACATTCAGTCCCAAAGCGGAAATTACAGCATTTCGGACTGATTTAAAAATATATACTGCTTTATCTGTTTGAAGATAAAGCCTGCTGCGAAAACAGCCGCAGCAAAGGAAAGGAAAGATAATATGTCAAATCTCGTTATCGTGGAGTCGCCCTCAAAAGCGAAAACCGTTCAGAAATATTTAGGTCAGGGCTTCGAGGTGGCAGCCTCAATGGGTCACGTGAGAGACCTGCCCAAATCCAAGCTGGGCGTGGATATAGAGAACGATTTTGAGCCTGTTTACGTTCCCATGAAGGATAAGGAAGAGGTCATCGCCTCCCTGAAAAAAGCTGCCAAAAAGGCGGATAAGGTCTATCTGGCAGGAGACCCCGACCGCGAGGGAGAAGCAATTTCCTGGCACTTAGCGCAGCTTCTTGACATTCCTATGGACGCACCTGTGAGGGTCACCTTCAACGAGATCACCAAAACAGGCGTGCAGAACGGTATGGCTCACCCCCGTTCCATCGATCTCGACCTGGTAAATGCCCAGCAGGCAAGGCGTATCCTTGACAGAATAGTGGGCTACAAGCTTTCTCCCTTCCTTTGGAAAAAGGTGAGAAGAGGTCTTTCCGCAGGACGTGTTCAGTCAGCTGCGGTGAAGATGATCGTTGACAGGGAAAAGGAGATAAACGCCTTCAAGCCCGAGGAATACTGGTCAATTGAAGCAAAAATGACCGCTCCTTCTTCAAAGAAGCAGTTTGATGCCACATTCGTGGGAATGGACGGCGCAAAGACCGAGCTTCATTCCGAAAGCGAGACAAATGCAGTTCTGGCAAGGCTGGAGGGCGCACAGTTTAATGTAACGGGAGTTAAAAAATCCGTAAGAAGAAAATCTCCCGCCGCACCCTTTACCACATCGACCATGCAGCAGGAGGCTTCAAAAAAGCTGGGCTTCCAGACTTCCAAGACCATGAGAGCCGCTCAGCAGCTCTATGAGGGCGTTGAGATAGAGGGCATGGGCGCCGTGGGTCTTATCACATATATGAGAACGGACAGCCTGAGAGTTTCCGATGAAGCAAGAGCCTCCGCATACAAATATATCGAGGAAAAGTACGGAAAGAACTATCTCCCCGCCTCCCCCAAGGTATACAAAACAAAGGCAGGCGCACAGGATGCCCACGAAGCTATCCGTCCCTCCACCCCCGAGCTTACTCCCGAAAGAGTGAAGGACAGCCTTACTCCCGAGCAGTATAAACTCTACAAGCTCATATGGGAGAGATTTATCGCAAGCCAGATGGCAAACGCTCTGATGGACACAGTTTCCGTTGACATCGACGCAAACGGCTGTGCATTCAAGGCAACGGGATATTCCGTTAAATTCGACGGATTTACGGTACTTTACGAGGAGTCCAAGGACGACGAGGAAAACAAGGTGCTCCCCGAGATAAATCCGGGAGATGTGCTCAAGCTCAAAAATATCGAGGGCAAGCAGCATTTCACCCAGCCCCCCGCAAGATACACCGAAGGCTCATTTATCAAGGCAATGGAAGAAAACGGCATAGGCAGACCTTCCACATATGCTTCAACTATTTCCACAATAATAAACCGTTTCTACGTTGAGAGAGACGGAAAGCAGCTCAAGCCTACAGGTCTTGGCGAAGTGACCACCGACCTGCTGAAAGCTCATTTCAAGCAGATAGTTGACACAAAGTTCACCGCCCAGATGGAAAGCAGCCTTGATAAGATAGAAATAGGCGAAAAGGACTGGGTAGGCACCCTTAAAGATTTCTACGGCGATTTCTCCGACACACTCACCAAAGCGGAGACCTCTATGGAGGGCAAGAGAGTCAAGGTCCCCGACGAGGAGACCGACGAGGTATGCGAGATCTGCGGAAAGCCTATGGTCATCAAGATAGGCAGATTTGGAAGATTTCTTGCCTGCACAGGCTTCCCCGAATGTACCAACACAAAGAAGATAATCAAGCCCACAGGCGGCATATGCCCTCTCTGCGGCAAGAAGATACTTGCGAAAAAATCCAAGAAGGGCAAGAAATATTTCGGCTGCGAGGATAATCCCACCTGCCCCTTTATGTCATGGGACACCCCCGTTTCCGACAAATGCCCCAAGTGCAATGACGGCACCACCCTTTTCAAGAAGGGCGGAAAAATGTTCTGCCTGAAAGAGGGCTGCGGATACGAGGTCGCTATCAAAAAGGAAAAATAATTATGGATAAAAAAATAACCGTTATCGGCGCAGGTCTTGCAGGCTGCGAGGCGGCATGGGCGGCGGCAAATCGGGGAGCAAAGGTAAGGCTTGTTGAAATGAAGCCCGAAAAATACTCCCCTGCCCACAAATACAAGGGCTTTGCGGAGCTTGTCTGCTCAAATTCTCTGAAAGCCTCCCGCATAAATTCTGCGGCAGGACTTCTCAAGGAGGAAATGAGAAGGCTGGGTTCCCTCACCGTTCCCTGCGCCGAGGAAAACGCTGTGGCGGCAGGCGGGGCGCTTGCCGTTGACAGGGAGAAATTTTCCGACAGCGTTACGGAAAAGATACTATCCCACCCAAACATCACCCTTGTTTCGGGTGAGCAGGAGGATATACCCGAGGGGTACTGCGTTATCGCCAGCGGTCCTCTTACCGCAGGCAGGCTTGCAGAAAATATCGGCAGTCTCTGCGGAAAAAGGCTCAGCTTCTTTGACGCCGCCGCACCCATCGTCACCTTCGAATCCATCGATATGGACAAGGCGTTCTTTGCCGCACGATATGGCAGAGGGGGCGATGATTACATCAACTGCCCCTTCACAAAGGAAGAATATCTTGCCTTTCATCACGAGCTGATAAACGCCGAGTCTGCACCCGTCCACGACTTTGACCGCCCCGAAAATTCACGGGACGAGTTCACCGTTTACGAGGGCTGTATGCCTATCGAGGTGCTTGCCAAAAGGGGCGAGGACGCCGCAAGATACGGCGCAATGAAGCCTGTGGGACTCACCGACAGCAGAACGGGGATAAAGCCCTATGCGGTGGTGCAGCTTCGCCGTGAAAATGCGGAGGGAACGCTTTTTAATCTGGTGGGATTTCAGACAAACCTCAGATTTCCCGAGCAGAAGCGGGTATTTTCTATGATACCCGGTCTCCGGAATGCGGAATTTGTCCGATACGGCGTTATGCACCGAAACTCATTTATCGACTCTCCGAGACTTTTAAACGGCGATTTTTCCATGAGGAGCCGCCCCGAGGTATTTTTCGCGGGGCAGATAACAGGTGTCGAGGGCTATATGGAGTCCGCCGCTTCGGGAATTATGGCAGGTATCAATATCGTCCGCCGAATGGAAGAAAAAGAGCCGCTCATTCTCCCCCGTGAGACCATGATTGGCGCGCTGTCACATTATATTTCCGATGAGAGCGTGGAAAATTTTCAGCCTATGGGGGCAAATATGGGTATTCTCCCCGATATCGGCAGGCGGATAAAGGACAAGCAGGAAAGATATCAGGCTGTTGCCGACAGGGCTTTGGAGGCATTTGAGGGATATTTTAAGGAGATGACGTGATGGACGCAAAGGTTTCATTTATTCTCACTCTTGTGATCATTGTTCTCTCTATCGCAAACAGTATTCTGAATATCATCGGCGGGAATTACGGTCTGTCGGTGATATGGGGAGCTGTGGCTGTGCTCAACATTATTTCGATAGTGCTGAGATCAAAGAAGAGGTAATTCGATGAATGACATTTATTACGAATTTGAATCCGAAATAAAATACAGAAGGCTTAATCCGAAGCTGTATGCAGCCATACTCATTATCGGACTTCTTATTACCGTTCCCAGCCTTTTAAGGGACATTTTGGGACTCATATTCGCTTTTGACCTTATTGCCGCCTTGGCGGCAGACTCGGAGCTGCGGATAACCGTTATATTGTTTGCAGTCTTTTTTATAGTTCGCCTGATAATATTACTCGCTGCAATATTTATTTTCAAAGCAAAGGCACATTTGAAATTCACGTTCAGAAATGATTCGGTGGATATTCTGGTCGTCCCTAAAAAAAGAACGGTCACTGTCCCCTACTCACAGATAACCGCTGTCAGGGCGAACAGCCTGTGCTACTTTTTTTACACAAGCAGAAATCTTGCTTATCTGCTGTCAAAAGAGGCTATGGGAAATGTGAGCAATGAGGAATTTTCCGGATTCATTTGTGAGCATATGGGCATTAAGACGGTCGATTTTATTGAAAGGGAACGAAAAAAATGACAGATGATATCAAAGCAGGGAGATTTATAAGCCTTGCCCTCCGTCACCACCCCGAAGCCGCAGGGATAACCCTCGATGAACACGGCTATGCAGACACGGACGAGCTTATAAAAGGAGTTTCCCGAAAATTCCCGGGCTTTACAGGAGAGGATCTTGACAGGATAGTCCGCGAAAACAACAAGCAGCGCTACTCCTACAATGAGGACAAGACAAAAATACGTGCAAATCAGGGTCACTCGGTCACATATGTGGACGTTGAGCTTGAAAGAAAGACTCCTCCTGCTGTACTGTTTCACGGAACTGCCGAGACTTCCCTTCCGAGCATTATGAAGGAGGGCTTGAAGCCCATGTCAAGGCTGTACGTTCATCTGTCCCCTGACGCCGAAACGGCTGAGAAGGTGGGAAAACGCCACGGAAAGCCTGTTATTCTTAAAATAAATACCGAAAAGATGTCGCAGGACGGCTTTGAATTTTTCATCTCCGCAAACGGAGTATGGCAGATAAAAGCGGTCCCTGCGGAATATATTGAAAGGATATGATATAATGAACATAATCGTTGACGCATTCGGCGGAGACAACGCCCCCCTCGAGGTCATAAAGGGCGCAGCTCAGGCTGTAGCCGATTTCGGCGTGGAGATAACTCTTACGGGAAATGAAAAAATAATCAAGGAGACCGCCGAGAAAAACGGTATAAGTCTCGATAAAATCTCCATAATACATACCGAGTCGGTCATTGATATTCACGAGGAGCCTACAGAGATCGTGAAGAGCCGCAAGGACTGCTCTATGGCGGTGGGTCTGCAGGCGCTTGCCGACGATAAGGGCGACGCATTCGTGAGCGCAGGCAGCACAGGTGCTCTGGTGGTAGGCTCAACCTTTATCGCAAAGCGTCTCAAGGGCGTAAAGCGCCCCGCTCTCGCACCCATTCTCCCCACCGCAAACGGTCATCTTATCCTTATGGACGGCGGCGCAAACGTTGACTGCCGCCCCGAAATGCTTATGCAGTTCGGCATAATGGGCAGCTGCTATATGGAAAAGGTAATGGGAATAAAGTCCCCCAAGGTGGGACTTCTGAATGTCGGCGCCGAGGACACCAAGGGCAGAGAGCTTGACAAGGAGGCTTACAAGCTGCTTTCAAGTGCTCCCGTTGATTTTTACGGCAACCTTGAGGCAAGAGAAATGCCCAAGGGAGTATGTCAGGTGGCTGTTTCCGACGGATTTACGGGAAATATCGCCCTGAAGCTTTACGAGGGCATGGGCTCATTCTTTGCGGGAGAGCTGAAGGGTATGCTCACAGGCGGAATTTCGGGCAAGCTCGCCGCTCTGCTCATTATGAAAAAGGTAAAGGCTTTCAAGAAAAAGCTTGATTACAAGGAAGTGGGCGGCGCTGTGCTGATGGGCATTTCCAAGCCCGTTATCAAGGCTCACGGCAGCTCGGACGCAAGGGCTTTCTACAATGCTATAAGGCAGGCAAAGCAGTGCGTTGACGGAGACGTTATCGGCGAGATCTCAAAGGCACTGGAAAGCTGCAAGGCAAAGAGCGAGTAAAAATTTCCAAAAGCTATTGACTTTTAGAAACAGATGTGCTATAATATAAGAAAGGATATGTCTTAAATGACAGAAAAGGCTTTAAGCGAAAGGCTTGCCGCCTTTGAAGAAAAGATCGGCTACAGCTTTAAAAACAAAAATCTTCTTCACGAGGCGCTTTCCCATTCCTCCTACGCAAACGAGTGCAAAAAGGGAAGAAATTCAAACGAGAGGCTTGAATTTCTGGGTGACAGCGTGCTTTCCATCGTTATCTCGGAGCATCTTTTCAATCATTTCAAGCACCTGCCCGAGGGCGACCTGACCAAAATAAGGGCATCGCTGGTATGCGAAAAGGCACTGTTTGAATTTTCAAAGCAGATATCTCTGGGAGAATTTATCCTTCTGGGAAAGGGCGAGGAAAATACGGGGGGCAGGAACCGTCCCTCCATCGTTTCCGACGCATTCGAAGCGGTAATTGCCGCGGTTTTCCTTGACGGCGGCATGGAGGCTGCAAGGGAATATGTCTTAGGCTTCATTCCGAAGGATCTGGACAGAAACTCCGCAAAGAAGCTCCAGGATTACAAGACCATTTTGCAGGAGATAATCCAGCGAAATCCCGAGGAAAAGGTGGAATATGTCCTGAGAAGCCAGTCGGGTCCCGACCACGACAGGCATTTTGTGGTGGAGGTCTGCCTTAACACCAACGTTATCGGTCACGGCGAGGGTCACAGCAAAAAGCAGGCTGAGCAGCAGGCTGCAAAGGAAGCCCTGAGACTTATGGGCTGCGAGGTCTGATATGAGCCACGCAAATATCTCGATCTTTATCCCTCACATGGGCTGCCCCAACGCCTGCTCCTTCTGCGACCAGCGGATAATAAGCAGCACCTCTCACGCCCCCACCCCCGATGAAGCGGAGGAGATAATAAGAGGAGCATATGAACGGATAAGCTCCCCCGAGGACAGAGCCATGACCGAGATAGCCTTTTTCGGCGGCAGCTTTACGGCTATCGACAGAAGCTATATGACCGCCCTGCTTGAGCGTGCGTCAAAATATCTGAAAACACCCGAAAAAGACGGCTTTCGCAGTATAAGAATTTCCACTCGTCCCGACTGCATTGACGAGGAAATTCTTATGCTGCTGAAAAAATTCGGCGTAGGTGCAATAGAGCTTGGGGCGCAGTCAATGAGAGACAGCGTCCTGCGTGCAAATCTCAGGGGTCATACTGCCGATGACGTGAAGAGAGCTTCAAGGCTTATAAAGGACTATGGCTTTGAGCTTGGCTTGCAGATGATGGTGGGGCTTTACAAAAGCACTCCCGAGGACGAGCTTTTCACAATGAACGAGATAATCGATATCGCCCCGAAAACTGTGCGGATATACCCTGTGGCGGTGCTTCGGGGAACCTATCTTGCAGAGCTTTTTGACAAGGGCGAATATGTGCTTTATCCCTTTGAGGAGTGCGTTTCCCTCTGCGCAAGGCTTATGGAAGGCTTTACCGAAGCGGGGATAAAAATTATCCGTCTGGGGCTTCACGCCGAGGAAAGCGTTGAGAACAGGGCTGTGGCGGGATTTTATCACCCTGCGCTGGGTGAGCTTGTACGCTCGGAATGGGTCAGAGGGATAATCGAGAATGAGCTTTCCGAAAAAGGCTTTGCCCGGTGCATGGCATCAAACCGCAATATGAGCATTCTTGTGGGTCACAAAAGGTCAAATAAAGTTTATTTTGCGGACAAAATGGTCTCATTTCATCGTGATGACAGCCTGCCTGCGGGGATAATTTCCGTAAACGGCAGAGAATTTACCATACAATAATTCAGAGGTCTTAATATGTACTTAAAATCACTTGAGCTTCAGGGCTTCAAGTCCTTTCCCGACAAAATAAGGCTGGACTTCGGCAAGGGAATTACCGCGGTAGTGGGTCCCAACGGAAGCGGCAAATCCAACATCGGCGACGCGGTGCGCTGGGTGCTGGGAGAGCAGTCCTCGAAAACTCTCCGAGGCGCAAAAATGGAGGACGTTATCTTTGCGGGAACGGAGCTTCGCAAGCCTATGGGCTTCGCGGCGGTCACACTTTGCATTGTAAACGACAAGGGCATTTTAAATATAGACGCTCCCGAGGTAACGGTGACAAGAAAGCTTTACCGAAGCGGCGAGAGCGAGTATATCATAAACGGGGCGCAGGTGCGCTTAAAGGACGTTTCCGAGCTTTTTATGGATACGGGTCTGGGACGTGACGGATATTCAATTATCGGACAGGGACGCGTTGCGGAGATAGTTTCCTCCAAATCCGGCGAGAGAAGAAGCATTTTTGAGGAAGCCGCAGGCATTTCCAAATTCCGTTTCAGAAAGGCGGAGGCTCAGAGGAGACTTGCCCAGGCAGAGGAAAATATCCTGAGACTGACAGACATCATCTCCGAGCTTGAAAGCAGAGTTGAGCCCCTCAGAAAGCAGTCGGAAAAGGCGGCTCAGTTCATCGAACTGTCCGAAGAAAAGAGATCCCTTGAGATAACCGTGTGGGTTCACGAGCTTTCCGAGCTTCGTGCAAAGCTTTCCGAGCTTTCGGACAAGCTGCTTATCAACACCTCGGAATATTCCTCCTGCGAGGCGGATATCGAACGTCTCGAAGAGGAATACAGAACTGTTTACAGCGACATTGCCAAGGGAAATATCCGCATTGAGCAGCTGAGAAATGCCATTCTCGACGCGGAAAAGGCGAATACGGGGCTCCACGCCGACATTGCGGTGTATAAAAACGAGATAACTCATTTCAATGAGAACATTGAAGCTCTCGAAAAGCAGATGGAGAACGCCAAGCTGACAGACAGCGAAAACAGGCGGCTCACCGAGGAAAAAATTGCGCAGATAGATAAGATAGGCAAGGATATCGAACAGGCGGACAAGGATTTTGCCGCGGCTGAGGAAAGACTGAAGGAAGCCGCAGGCAGGCAGGACGGCTTTGAAAAGGAATTTTCGGGTCATGCCGCAGAGCTTAACAAGCTCTATATCAGGCAGTCCGAACTGAAAATAACCGCAAGCTCCTCGGATAATGCCCTGAAAGAGATAAAGGAGCAGGAAAACGCCGCAAAAGCACAGCTTGAAGCCATTGACGAAAGCGGAAAAAATCTTGAAAATGAGCGCAGAGAGGTGCTTGACGGCTTAAAGCTCCTTGAGGAGAAAAAAGCCGAGCAGGAAAACCGTTCAAACGGTATGAACAGGCTGTTTTCCGCAAGATGCGAAAAGCTTGCCGCCGCAGAAAAGTCCCTTTCCGAGCTTACGATAAGCGTAAGGGACAAGGAAAACAGGATAAAGATCTTACAGGATCTGGAAAATTCCATGGAGGGCTTCGGTCACGCCGTAAAACAGGCTCTTAAAGCGGGAAAAAGCGGCAGGATAGGCGGAATAATCGGCTCGGTGGCGCAGATACTCACAGTTCCCTCCGAATACAGCGTGGCTGTGGAGACAGCTCTCGGCGGCGCGCTCCAGAACATCGTCACCGAGGACGAGGAAGCCGCGAAGCGCAGTATCCGTATGCTCAAGGATATGAACGCAGGCAGAGCCACATTTCTCCCCATCACCTCGGTTAAGGGAAACAGGTTAAATGAAAGCGGGCTTGAAAGCTGCAGCGGATTTGTGGCGCTGGGCTGTGATATAGTTACATACGATGCCAGATTTACGGGTATCGTAAATTCGCTGCTGGGCAGGACGGTGATCGCCGAGGACATCGACTGCGCAGGCAGCATTGCTAAAAAATACAACTACAGATTTAAAATAGTCACCCTTGACGGTCAGGTGGTCAATGCAGGCGGTTCGTTCACAGGCGGTTCCGCAAACCGTTCCTCGGGCGTTCTGACGCGTAAAAATGAGATAGAGCGGTTAAGAAGCGAGCTTTCCGCAGATGAGAGCCGTCTTTCGGAAATGAAGAACGGCACCGCCGCGCTCAAAGCCGAGACCGATAAAATGCGGATAGACCTTGAAGCGGCAAAGGACGAGATACGCATAATCGAGCAGGACAGGATAAGATTTGAAGCTGAGATGAAGCGTATCGAGCAGGTGGAGGAGCAGAGCGTAAGCGGCAGAAAAAATGCGGAGGAGCTTACCCTAAGGCTCAGAAAGCGTTATGAGGAAACAAAAGCCGCAGCAGAAAAGGCAGCCGCAGAGCTTGAAAAAATTGACGCACAAATTGCCGACGGCGAGGATAAATCGGGCAGAGACGGCGCACTTCTTGAAAAGCTCAAGGAGGAAAGAGAAAAAATTTCCTCGGAAATGTCCGCTCTTAAAATACGCAGGGCAGAGCTTGAGAAGGACAGAGAAGCCGCCGGGGAAAGCCTTGCCGCTCTTGAGGAGCAGAGCAGGAGCATCGGCGACAGCTCCGTTAGATCCGCCCTTGCCATCGAGGAGCAGAAAAAGCTCATTGCCGAAAAGGAAGAGCTTATCCGTCAGCGTGAGAACGAGCTTAAAGGCGCAGGAGACCGTACTGCCGAGATAAATTCGGAAATTGCAGAAACTCAGAGCAGAAATCTTGAGCTTGAAAGGCGTTCAAACGAGATTCGAAACGACATAAAGGAGCAGAACGCCGAAAAGGAAAAATTCGGTGCCGAAAAGACTCGTCTCGAGGAGCGGCACAAGTCTGCTCAGACCGCGTATGACAAGATAATCTCCGATATGGCGGAGCAGTACGAGCTGTACCCCTCCGAAGCGGAGGAGCTTGCCATAAAGGACGCAGACAACGCCGAGATAAGTATGCGTCTGGGAACCGTAAAACAGAAGATAAGGGCTCTCGGTACCGTAAATCTCTCGGCTATCGAGGAATACAAGGAGGTCTCGGAGCGATACGAATTTATGTCGGGACAGCTTTCCGATGTAAACAGCTCCAAACGGGAGCTGGAAAAGCTTATAGACGAGCTTACCGAGACAATGAAGCAGAAATTCTCCGAAAGCTTCAATATCATAAATCAGAACTTCAAGCAGATATTCACCGAGCTTTTCGGCGGCGGAAAGGCGGAGCTTACCCTCACCGACCCCGAAGATGTGCTTGAGTCGGGAATTGAGATAAACGTGGCTCCCCCGGGCAAGGTCATAAAGAGCCTGTCCCTGCTGTCCGGCGGAGAGCAGGCATTTGTGGCAATTGCAATTTACTTTGCCATACTGCGGCTCCGTCCCGCGCCCTTCTGCATACTTGACGAGATAGAGGCGGCGCTTGACGATATGAACGTTACCAGATATGCGCAGTATCTTCATAATTTCACCGATACCACCCAGTTCATAACCGTCACCCACCGTAGGGGCACTATGGAGGAAGCGGATGTTATGTACGGCGTAACCATGCAGGAGAAGGGCATTTCAAGACTTCTGAAAATGGAACAGCCCCCTGCCGAAGATATCACCGATTAAATTATTGGAGGAATAGCTATGGGATTTTTTGAAAAAATTGCCGAGGGCATCAAAAAAACAAGGGATTCTATGATGGGAAAGGTCAATTCCCTGCTGAACTCCTTTACAAAAATAGACGAGGATTTTTTTGAGGAGCTGGAAGAGACCCTTATAATGTGCGACATCGGCGTGCAGACCTCTGTTGATATCTGCTCGGAGCTGAGGAAGGCTGTCAAGGAAAAAGGCATAAAAGAGCCTGCACTCATCAAGGACGAGCTGAAAAGGATAATCGCCGAAATGCTGGGAGAGGACAAAAAGCTTGACCTTTCCTCAAAGCCTGCGGTGATAATGGTGATCGGCGTAAACGGCGCAGGCAAGACCACCACCATCGGAAAGCTTGCCGCAAGGCTCACAGCTGAGGGCAAGAAGGTCATTGTGGCGGCGGCGGACACATTCCGCGCGGCGGCTATCGACCAGCTCCAGGTATGGGTGGAAAGAGCGGGTGCCGAGATCGTAAAGCACTCCGAAGGCTCCGACCCTGCGGCGGTGGTTTTTGACGCCATCACAGCGGCAAAGGCAAGGGGCGCAGATGTTGTCATCTGTGACACCGCAGGCAGGCTCCACAACAAGAAAAACCTTATGGACGAGCTGAAAAAGATAACAAGGATATGCCGTCAGCAGGCGGAGGGCTGTTCCCTGGAGACCCTTCTTGTCCTTGACGCGACCACGGGGCAGAACGCCGTAAATCAGGCAAAGCTTTTCTCGGAAACTGCGGATATCACGGGAATTGTTCTCACAAAGCTCGACGGCACCGCAAAGGGCGGCATCATCATCACCATTCACAGAGAGCTTGGCATACCCGTAAAGCTTGTGGGCGTGGGCGAGAAGATAGACGACCTTATGGATTTTTCCGCTCACGATTATGCGGAGGCGCTTTTCGTTTCCGATACCGAATTCAGCGGGAATTACGAGAGACTTACGGGTGACGGCGAGGAAGAGACTGCCGAGGATATTTCCGAAGATATTCCCGAAAATGTTGAAGAGAAAGCTGCGGAAGAAGCCGTTCCCGAAAACGATACGGAGGATATTTCCGATACTGACGATGAAGCAGCAGACGATGATATTTCCGAAGAAATGACAGAAACAAGCGAAGAGGAAACTCCCGAAGATATCCCCGAAGATGAGACTGCGGAAGAAATATCCGACAGCGAAGAGATCCCCGAAGAAGCCGACGAGGAAGAAAAGCCTGCGGAGAAGAAGAGTCTGAAGGACGGAAAATTCGGCTTCCTGTTCAAGGAAATTACCTTCGGCAAGAAGAAAAAGGACGAGGACGAATAAGAGAGGTGTTCATATGAAGCTTATACTTGCTTCCAACAATAAAAACAAGCTGAGAGAGTTCAGAGAGATACTTGAGCCCGAGGGCTTTGAGGTGGTTTCCCAGAGCGAGGCGGGAGCCGATATCGAGGTTGAGGAAACAGGCACCACATTTGAGGAAAATGCATATCTCAAGGCAAAGGCTATTTACGATATGCTGAAAATACCCGTTATTGCCGACGACAGCGGACTTGAGGTAGATGCACTGGACGGCGCACCCGGAATATATTCCGCAAGATATGCCGAGGAGGGAAAGCGCTGTGCAAGAGTGCTTTCCGAGCTTGAGGGAGTTCCCGACGAAAAGCGGACGGCAAGATTCAAGTGCTGCATATGCTATATTGACGAAAATGGCGGAAAGCACGTGGTCACAGGCGTTTGCGAGGGTAAGATAGGCTACGGGAAGAAAGGCACCAACGGCTTTGGCTACGACCCTATCTTTATGTATGGTGACAAAAGCTTTGCGGAAATTTCCGCAGAGGAGAAAAACAAGGTCAGCCACAGGAGCGACGCTTTGAGGAAGTTTGAAAAAGTAATAAAGGGAGAGAAATAAAATGCTTACAAGCAAACAAAGAGCTTATTTAAGAGGGATAGCCGCTAAAGAGGACACCATTTTGCAGGTGGGCAAGGGCGGCATCGGCGAGAACCTTATCACACAGGTAAACGACGCTCTCAAAGCGCGTGAGATAGTCAAGCTTAAAGTCCTTGAAACGGCAATGCTCTCATCTGCGGAGGCTGCGGCGGAGCTTGCGGAGGCAACAAAGTCCGAGGTCGTTCAGACCATAGGAAACAAGCTTGTGCTTTTCAAAAGAAATCCCCAGGAGCCTAAGATAGAGCTGCCAAAGGCAGAAAAGAAAAAGTGATAACGGCACTTTTCGGCGGAAGCTTCGACCCCGTTCACTTAGGTCATGTAAATGCGGTGAAATCTCTCCTTGAAAGCAGTCTTGCCCCCGATAGAGTAATAATCATGCCCGCATTTGTAAATCCTTTTAAAGCAGGGCTTGACCATGAAAACAGGGCAGACTGCGAGGACAGGCTGGAGATGTGCAGGCTTGCCTTTGAAAAGCTCCCCCTCTGCGAAATATCCGACTATGAGATAAAAAAGGGAACTCTCAGCTACACGGCTGATACTCTTGAGCATATGCGTGCGCTTTATCCCGAGGACAAGCTTATATTAACGGTGGGCAGCGACTCCCTTGCCACTCTGCCCCGCTGGAACAGATTTCCAGACATAATAAGGCTTGCCCAAATCGCGGCTGTATCACGTTCTCCCGAGGAATCGCTGAAAATAGAGGGCTATGCGGAAGCGGTAAGGGCTTCGGGAGGCAGCGTCACTGTTATCGAAACAGAGCCATTTGATATATCTTCCACCGAGATCCGTAAAAAAATTGTTAAAAATCAGGATATATCTTGCTATGTTGATAAAAATGTAGTACAATATATTATGTCTAAGTCTATTTATAAACAGGGTGATCGTTAAATGGCAGTTGATATCTGCGGAGCCGATACGGAAGAAATAAAGGATATCCTGAAAATAAGGCTCTCAAAGAAAAGATATACCCACAGTCTGAATGTTGCCGCCGCCGCCGAAAGACTGGCGGAGAAATTCGGCGCAGACAGGGGAAAATGCTTTCTTGCAGGGCTTATCCACGATATCTGCAAGGAGATACCTCCCGAGGAGCAGCTTAAAATGGGCAGGGAATGCATCGTTCCCCTGAGTCCCGTGGAGGAGAAGATACCTGCGCTGTATCACGCTGCGGCAGGCTCATGGTACTGTGAACACGTTCTGCACATTGCCGACGAGGATATTCTCATGGCGGTGCGGTTCCATACTGCCGCAAGAGCGGAAATGTCGCGGACGGAGGAGATAATCTACCTTGCCGACCTCATTTCCGAGGATCGTTCATATAAAGATGTGGGAAAAATGCGTAAGCTTGCTTTCGAGAATTTGCAGAAGGCTATGCTTGAAGCCATAAGCTTTTCTGTAAGCGATGTTATTTCCAAAGGCTCGCTTATCCCCGAAAGCACTGCACAGGCTTATAACCATTACGCTGAAATTTTCAGATGAAAGGCGGTTTTTTATGCCGGATAAACTTACACAGGAACAAAAGCTTGAGATAATCGTCAAGGCTCTTGACAGCAAGAAGGCTGAGGATATCAAGGTCATCAAGGTGGGCGACCTCACCATAATCGCGGACTATTTCGTCATTGCCGACGGAACCTCAAGCACTCAGACAAAGGCTCTTGCCGACGAGGCGGAGTACAAAATGCAGGAAAACGGCGTCACCCCCAACAGAGTTCAGGGAAACAACGGCTCCAACTGGGTGATAATCGACTACGGTGACATTGTAGTCCACGTTTTCAGCAAAGATCAGAGGGATTTCTACAACCTTGAACGTCTCTGGAGAGACGGCGAGGATGTGGATATATCCGATTGGATAAAGTAATTTTTAAGGTGGACTTGAAATGGAAGACAAAACAGATATGGGATATTCCGCTCTCTACAGTCAGACTGAAGAAGAGAATGACGATAAAGCAACGGCTCTTGCGGATTACGAACAGCGTGAGCTTGCCCGAAAGGGAAAAATCAAGGTCATGGTCATCGGAATACTCTACCTTATTTTTTGCGGGATAAATATTCTGAAAGCCATTCCCGACCTGTCGGAGGGATTATCCTACTTTATAGGCGAAATGGCTGCATTGGTTCTTTTTACCGCTATCGGAGTTATGTTTATCATGGGAAAAAACGGCGCAAGGATAGCCCTTGGAGTGATTTTCTGCATAAGTGCCGCTATTTCTTTGCTTATTCTTGTGCCGTCGCTTATATCAACTGCGGCATATGGCAGCATGGCTGTTCTCTTCGGTGTTTTATCATCGCTCATTTCCCTTGCTCTTATCGGTGTGCCTATCTGGTTCACCTTATTAGATAAAAGCGTTAAAGCATACTGCAAAAGCAAACAAAAAAATAAAAACTGAAAGGGGTATTTACTATGGACGAATTTAAAATGGACGGTCTTGAACTGCCTGAAACGGGAGAGACC
The DNA here is from genome assembly GCF_051882455.1 of Huintestinicola sp. Classification (NCBI taxonomy): domain Bacteria; kingdom Bacillati; phylum Bacillota; class Clostridia; order Eubacteriales; family Oscillospiraceae; genus Huintestinicola; species Huintestinicola sp. The sequence goes on from NZ_JBJERV010000032.1 coordinate 38,814, forward strand.
TATGACGATCTCCCCGACGCATCGGAAGGACTTGAGGAAACAGCACCCGAGGCTCCCCGTCCCTCCGACAGCATGGACAATTTTGATGATATCGCTATGCCCGTACTCAGCGAAATGGACGGCTCGGAGGTGACTGCTCCCGCAGATAAGCAGGAAGAGAAAGCAGTTTCACTCGATAAGCCGTCTGAACCCAAACCCATGTTTGAGGATATGTCCGCTCCCGCAAGACCTCAGAACACACAGCAGTCCTCCTCTTCGGGACGGAGTACATATCAGAGCACATCAAGCTCATATCAAAGTACCTCGGGGTCATATCAGAGCTCTTATCAGAGCACTTCCGGAAGAACGACCTCCTCTATGGACGATCTCTATACTGCACGTATGGCAGTAGACCCCGAAAAATACGAAAAGGGAAAGAAAAAGACCAAGGTAGTTGCAGGCGTAGGTATTGCCCTTTATGGATACAACACTCTTTACTATCTTCTTTCGCTGATAGGCGGCGGAAAGCTGACTGTCCTGCTGGATCTCGGTATCTCGGGCTTTCTTCTTTATATGTTCATCAGGTTCTTTATCGGCAGCAACACCGCCAAGGAATCTCTTGCCTGGTGGATAGGCATTGACGTTGTATTCAACATCATCGGCTTGTTTTCAGCCGGAATCCTTACTGTAGGTTTGAGCGGAGTAGGATTAGGGATCATCGGCGTAATAGCGATAGTGATGGGCTTTATCACTCTTGTGGCAAGGTGCGTTATGCTCTATTTCCTTGTTCTCGATGATGACATTTCCGAATACAGCAAGAACAAGCAATAACCCGGATATCAAACTCATATGATATAAATTTCTTTATTTTGCAAAGGACTGATAATTTTGGAAAGATACGATCATGCCGCCATTGAAGCAAAATGGCAGAAATACTGGGAGGAGAACGAGACCTTCAAGACCGATGTATGGGATTTTTCAAAGCCCAAATATTACGTTCTTGATATGTTCCCCTACCCTTCGGGCGTAGGTCTTCACGCAGGACACCCCGAGGGCTACACCGCTACCGACATTGTTTCCCGAATGAAGAGAATGCAGGGCTACAATGTGCTCCACCCCATGGGCTATGACTCCTTCGGTCTCCCCGCAGAGCAGTATGCGGTGACCACGGGCAACCACCCCAACGGCTTTACCCAGGAGAACATCAAGACCTTTTCAAAGCAGCTTAAAGAGCTGGGCTTTGACTATGACTGGTCAAAGATGGTAGCGACCTCCGATCCCAAATTCTACAAGTGGACCCAGTGGATCTTCAAGCAGCTTTATCTTGACGGCTATGCCAAGTATGCAGATATGCCCGTTAACTGGTGCGAGGAGCTGGGAACCGTTCTTTCCAACGATGAGGTCATTGACGGAAAATCAGAGCGCGGCGGCTATCCCGTTGTAAGAAAGAATATGAAGCAGTGGGTCATCGACCAGCCCGCCTTTGCAGAAAAGCTTCTCGAGGGTCTTGACGAGATAGACTGGCCCGAGTCCACAAAGGCTATGCAGCGCAACTGGATAGGCAAATCCACAGGCGTTGAGGTCAAGTTTGACATTGTGGGCGGCGGCGATTTCAGCATCTACACCACCTGTATCGAGACCATCTACGGCATTACCTTTATGGTACTTGCTCCCGACGGCGACATCGTAAAAACTCTTATGCCCCGCATAACCAATAAGGAAGAGGTCCAGGCATACATCGACGAGACTCTCAAGAAAAACGATATGGACCGCACCGAGCTCAACAAGACCAAATCGGGCTGCGAGCTTAAAGGCGTTACCTGCATAAATCCCGTAAACGGCAAGGAAGTCAGAATGTTCATCGGCGATTTCGTTCTTGCAAGCTACGGCACAGGCGCAGTTATGGCTGTTCCCTCTCACGACCAGAGAGATTTTGAGTATGCCGTTGCGCATAACATCGATATGATACAGGTGATCGACGGCGATGAGAAGCTGGGTCATGTTGACGTGTCCGAAAAGGCATTTGAAAAGGGAGATTATCTGGGCAAGGGCTACAAGCTCATCAATTCCGAGGAATTTACGGGTCTTACCGTTGAAGAGGCAAAGGAAGCCATCACCTGCAAGCTTGAAAAAATGGGCGTTGCAAAGCGCACCACAAACTATCATTTCAGAGAATGGATATTTGCCCGTCAGCGTTACTGGGGCGAGCCTGTTCCCGTTGTTCACACCGAAAACGGCGAGATACACGTCCTTGACGATGAAGAGCTTCCCCTCATTCTCCCCGAGCTGGAGGACTACAAGGGCAAAAACGGCAAGGCACCTCTGGAAAATGCTGAAGAATGGAAAAAGTATGACAAAAACGGCGTAAAGGGCACAAGAGAGACCTCCACAATGCCCGGCTCCGCAGGCTCAAGCTGGTACTATTTCAGATATATCGACCCCGATAACGACAAGGTATTTGCAGACCCCGAGCTTTTAAAGCACTGGATGCCCGTTGACCTGTACATCGGCGGTCCCGAGCACGCAGTAGGTCATCTTATGTACTCCCGTATCTGGAACAGATACCTCTATGATAAGGGTCTTGCACCCACAAAGGAACCCTTCAAGAAGCTTGTTCACCAGGGAATGATCCTTGGCGAAAACGGCATAAAGATGGGCAAGAGATATCCCGAATTTGTAGTTAATCCCAGCGATATCGTAAGAGATTACGGTGCCGATACCCTTAGACTTTATGAGATGTTCATGGGTCCCCTTGAGGTATCAAAGCCCTGGAGCAGCTCGGGAGTTGAGGGCGCAAAGAAGTTCATCACAAGAGTATGGAATTTCTTCACCGAACCTGCAAATCTCACTGAGGACAATGACGGCACACTCACAAGAGTTTACCACCAGACCGTCAAGAAGGTCACCGATGATTTCGAGGCACTCGCCTTCAACACCGCCATAAGCCAGCTCATGATATTTATGAACGCGGCTTACAAGGCAGGAAAATGCCCCAGAGAATACGCCGAGGGCATCATCAAGCTGCTTTCTCCCGTAACTCCTCACGTCTGCGAAGAAATGTGGAGCATTCTCGGTCACGACAAGACCATTGCATACGAGTCCTGGCCCGTTTATGACGAAAAGGAGCTTGAGGTGGATACCATCGAGATAGCTGTTCAGGTAAACGGCAAGCTCAGAGGCAAGATATCTGTAGGCGTTGACGAGGAGCAGGAGTCCGCGCTCGCAAAGGCAAAGGCTCACCCCGATGTAAAGTCATTCATCGATGGCAAGACCATAGTTAAGGAAATTTATGTCAAGGGCAGGATAGTAAATATCGTTGCGAAGTAATTTCCACCGTTTCTTGTAAATATGCACAAAAAAATCATCAAAAATTCGTCTTGGTTTTTTGTGCAAACACTTGACAAATACGTAAGATATATAGTATAATGTTATAGTTATATCGTATATAATCCTCTGCCAAAGGGCAAAGGGAGGGAACAAAATTGGCTGAAATTCACGTTGGAAAGAACGAGACCTTAGAGACTGCTCTTAAGCGTTTTAAGAGAAGCTGTGCTAAGGACGGCGTTATCGCTGAGGTTCGTAAAAGAGAACACTACGAGAAGCCTTCCGTAAAGCGCAAGAAGAAGTCTGAGGCTGCTCGTAAGCGTAAGTATTAATCGTTAATATGTTAATAGTATCGCTTTGTACAGAGCGGCGGCAGCCATATAACTGCCGCCGCTTTTTTCTTTAAAGAAGGAGCGTGTTTATGCTGTTTACACCCACAAGAGCATATAAGAGCATACTGTGCGTGACTCCCGAAATACTTCGTGAAATGGGAGTGACCGCCCTTATCCTGGATATCGACAACACAATGACCACCCATAACGATCCCACTCCCCTTGAGGGGCTTTTCGACTGGCTGGACGATATGCGGAAAAACAACATAAAAATGATGATAGTCTCAAACAATCACGTGCCCCGCGTCACTCCCTTTGCGGAGCTTTTAGGGCTTGATTTCATTCCCGAAGGCGCAAAGCCCCTGCCCATCGGATATAAAAAAGCCGCAGAAAAGCTTGGCGTGCCCAAAAGTGAAATATGCACCATCGGAGACCAGCTTTTTACGGATATCCTGGGCGCAAAGCTTTTCGGCATAAAATCCATTCTCGTCCCCCCTATCGAGCCCGAGAAAACCGTATTTTTCAAAATAAAAAGAGCGGCAGAAAAGCCCTTTCTGCCGAAAAAATATTTATAAAAGGAAGGATAAATATGAGCGCAATATTCGGTCCCGCAGGAAGCGCAGAAAGCTTCAAAGCAATGGGATATAAAAAGTCCACACAGCTGCCCGAATACTTAAAAAAATTCGGTCTTACCCATTTTGAATACCAGTGCGGACAGGGCGTAAGAGTATCCGAGGACTCCGCAAGGGAAATTGGCGAAGCCTTTAAAAACGCGGGAATGACTCTGTCTCTCCATGCTCCATACTTCATCTCCCTCTCGGGCACAGACGAGGAAAAGAGACTGGGTTCCATAAACTACATACTCGCCTCCGCAAAGGCTGCAAAGGCAATGGGAGCCCGGAGGATAGTTATCCACAGCGGCTCCTGCGCAAAATTATCCCGTGAGGAGGCACTCCTGCTTGCCAAGGACACAATGAAAAGAGCAAGGCAGGCACTTATCTCCGAGGGGCTTGAGGACATTATCTGCTGCCCCGAAACCATGGGCAAGGTAAATCAGCTGGGCACCCTCGAGGAAGTCATCGAGATATGCAAGATTGACGACAGCTTCATTCCCACCGTTGATTTCGGACATTTGAACGCCCGCACCTTCGGCGGCATAAAAACCAAGCAGGATTATGCCGAAATGCTGGACAAGCTTGAAAACGGACTGGGCATCGACAGAGCAAGAGTTTTCCACAGCCATTTTTCAAAGATAATGTTCACCGAAAAGGGCGGCGAGAAAATGCACCTCACCTTCGGCGACAACCAAGGCTTCGGACCCGACTATGAGCCGCTTATGGAGCTTATCGCAGAGCGTGACTGGTCGCCCACCTTCATCTGCGAGAGCGCAGGCACCCAGACCGAGGACGCAAAGGCAATGATGGACTATTATAACAGCGTGAAAAAATAAAAAACAGCATTGACGAGCCATGACCCGTCAATGCTGTTTCTATTTTCATTATTTCGCTTCAACAAGAGTATAAAGTCCCGTATCATCGCCGCTTATCTCAATGCCCTTAGCCTCGAAAAGTTCGGAAACGGTAACAAACTCGTAACCCTGCGCCTGAAGCTCGGGGATAATAGTTTTGAGCGCCTCGACTGTTTTTGAATTGCCCTGCATATCGTGAAGAAGGACGATAGTGCCGTCCTTGACCTGCTTCAGAGTTCGCTCGGCTCTCTCCTCGGCGGAAACGCTGTCCTCCCAGTCATTGCAGCCTGCGCCGCAGATAAAGGGCATATCGATAGCGTCATACATCGTGGGATTTACCGCAATGAAGGGCGGACGGAAAAACTTAGTGTCCTCACCCGTGATCGCCTTTACCTTTTCGCGGACAAAATCTATCTCCGCAGCAATGTCCTCGGCAGACATTTTGGTCATATCCGAATGAGTTTTCGAATGGTTATCGATCTCGCAGCCCATATCATAAGCGCGCTTAACGACCTTTTCGGTGCTTTCGGTAATGTTGTTGCCCACAAGGAAGAACGAACCACGCACACCGTATTCCTCCAGAACGTCCAGCACCTGAACGGTGGTGGTAATGTTGGGACCGTCATCAAATGTAAGAGCCACCAGGGGCTTTCCCAGAGCCTTGTAATCCACTTTTGTAACCTCACTTTCAGTAGTTTGAACCTCCGAACTTACGGTATCGGAAGTGACCTCTGTATTTTTTTCCTCCGCAGGTGCATCTGTGCAGGCGCATACAAGAGAGGCAACCAGTGCCATAAAAGCAGCAAAAGCTTTTTTCATAACATCTCTCCTTTAATTCCTTTTTAAGTTATAATAATTATACCATAAAAAACAAGATGTGTCAAAGCATTTTTGTGCATTTTCTGCACATTTTTTGCGCCTTTTTCATTCGGCAAACTGACTGTTGTAAAGTGTGGCATAGAAGCCGCCCTTTGCAAGAAGGGACTCGTGGTCTCCCTGCTCGATGATATGTCCCTCTTTCATAACAAGTATCACGTCCGCCTCTCTTATGGTGGAAAGACGGTGAGCAACAATAAAGCTTGTGCGTCCCTCCATAAGACGGGCAAATGCCTGCTGTATCTTTATCTCCGTTCGGGTGTCGATGGAAGATGTAGCCTCGTCCAGAATGAGCATAGGGGGCAGGCAGAGCATTACGCGGGCAATGCACAGAAGCTGCTTCTGACCCTGTGAAAGACTTCCGCCGTCCTCCCCTATCACCGTGTCATAGCCCTGGGGGAGACGCTTGATAAAGCCGTGAGCATGGGAAGCCTTTGCCGCGGCGATTATCTCCTCGTCTGTGGCGTCGGGCTTGCCCATAGCGATGTTTTCCCTGACAGTTCCCGCCCTGAGCCATGTTTCCTGCAATACCATTCCGTAATTTTTTCTCAGACTGCTCCTTGTCATATCCCTGATGTCAATGTCCTCCACCTTAACAGCACCACTGTTTACATCGTAAAATCTCATGAGCAGATTTATGACCGTAGTCTTTCCGCAGCCCGTGGGTCCCACAATTGCCACCCTCTGACCGGGACTTACCTTCAGATCCAAGTCCTCGATAAGCTTCTTTTCGGGAACATAGGAGAAATACACATTCTCAAGCGAAACGCTGCCCTTGGGGTCACAAAGCACAACAGCATTTTCCTTTTCGGGGGTCTGGGGCTCCTCCTCAATAAGCTGAAAAAGTCTCGAAGCGCAGGCAAGAGCGTTCTGCAGCTCTGTGATAACTCCCGATATCTCATTAAAGGGCTTGGTGTACTGATTTGCATAGGACAGGAAAACCGACAGCTGACCCACCGTAAAGGGCACCGCCGCTCCAACCGTAGCCACGCAGGTAAGAGCACCCGTAAGCGCCACCGCCGCATATACCACATTGTTTACAAATCTGGTGGAGGGGTTTGTGATGGAGGAAAAGAAGGTTGCTCTCAGGGAGCATTTAAAAAGCCTGTCGTTTATCTCGTCAAACTTTTTCAAGGTCTCCTCTTCCCTGCCGAATGCCTGAACTATCTTCTGACCGCCTATCATCTCATCGATAAATGCAGTCTGCTCCCCTCTCGTCTCCGACTGCAAACGGAACATATCATAGGTTTTCTTTGCGATAAATCGTGCAATAAACAGGGAAAGGGGCGTGAGCACTACCACCGCAAGAGTTATCTTCCAGCTTATAAGCAGCATGAAAATAAGGGTGGCAAGGATAGTCACAACGCCTGTGAAAAGCTGTGTAAAGCCCATGAGCAGACCGTCCGCAAACTGGTCTGCATCAGCGATTATCCGGTTGACCGTCTCTCCCACGGGGTGAACGTCAAGGTAGCTTAGTGGAAGTCTCTCAAGCTTTCTGAAAGCCTCGTTTCTCACGTCCCGCACCACATGATAGGTTATCCTGTTGTTGACGGTGTTCATTATCCATTGAACAACAGCCGTAATTCCCACCACAACAGCTATCTTGAGCAGGATATCGCCAATGCCCGCAAGGTCAACATTCCCCTCGCCGACGATAAGGTCAATGGCATTTCCCGCAAGTATGGGAACGTAGAGCGTAAGCCCCACGGTCGCCGCCGCCGTTATCACCGATATGACGATAAGCGGAATGTACCGCCTTACATAAACAAAAACCTTTTTGAGAGCGCCCTTGGGGGCTTTTGCTTTTTTATCCGCCACTCAGACCGCCTCCTTTTTGAACTGGGAATTGTAGATCTCTCTGTAAACCTCGCAGCTTTCAAGAAGCTCGGCGTGAGTGCCGATGCCAACCGCATTTCCGTCATCAAGAACGATTATCTTGTCAGCGTGCTGAATGGAGGAAGTCCTTTGGGAAACGATAAACACCGCAGGTGAATAGTCAAGCTCCCTGAGCGATCTTCTGAGAGCCGCGTCGGTGGCGAAATCCAGAGCCGAAGCACTGTCATCGAGAATGAGTATCTCGGGCTTTCTCACCAGCGCTCTTGCAATGGTGAGTCTCTGTCGCTGACCGCCCGAAAGGTTCTTGCCGCCCTGCTCGATCTCACAGTCAAGACCGCCCTTTGCCTTGATAACGTCAAGCGCCTGAGCCGCCTTGATCGCCTCCATAATATCATCATCCGAAGCATTTGAGTTGCCCCAGAGCATATTTTCACGAATTGTGCCCTTGAAAAGCACCGCCTTCTGAGGAACAACGCCGATTTTGCTCCTGAGTTCCGAAACGGGCATATCCTTCACATTAATGCCGTCAACCAGCACCTCGCCCCGACTCACATCGTAAAATCTGGGGATAAGGTTTACAAGGGAGGATTTTCCCGAGCCTGTGCCGCCGATAATTCCCACAGTCTCCCCCTTTTTCACCGAAAAATCGATGTCCGAAAGGGAGTCGTCACCCGCATTTTTGTACCGCAGATAAGCGTGACGGAACTCTGCCGCATTGTCGCTTTCCTTCGCGCCCTTCTCGCCGTCACAAACGGAGGGCTTCATCTCAAGAGCCGCCTGGATACGGTTTCCGCAGGCAATGCTTTTTGTAATGTTGATGATAAGATTTGCAAGCTTTATAAGCTCAACAAGAATCTGTGACATATAATTGTAAAGGGCAACCACCGCACCCTGTGTGATAATTCCCTGACTTACGCTGACAGCACCCCTGTTTATGAGGAAAATTATGCCCAGATTTATGATGATGTAGGTCACGGGGTTCATAAGAGCGGAAATTCGTCCCACAAATTCCTGGGAACGGGTAAGCTCGGCGTTTCTGGAAACAAAGCGCTCCGTCTCCTCGTCCTCCTTGCAGAACGCACGTATAACGCGCACACCGGTAAGATTTTCCCTTGTAACGCCCGTAACGCCGTCAAGCTTCTGCTGCACCTTTTTGTAAAGGGGAATTGAGCAGAGCATTATGGCGAATACCACAATGAGAAGCAGTACGGTCACATAAACGAATATCATCGCCGCACGGGCGTTTATGGTGAATGCCATTATCATTGCGCCGAAAACCACGAAGGGCGAGCGCAGAAGCAGTCTCAGGGTGAGATTTACGCCGTTTTGCACCTGATTCATATCGCTGGTCATACGGGTCACCATTGTGGAGGTGCCAAGCTCGTCCAGCTCGGAATAGGACAGGCTCTGGATATGCTCAAAAAGCACATGGCGAAGCTTTGCCGTAAAGCCCACCGAAGCCTTTGCGGCAAAATACTGCGCCGTAATGGAAAACGCCAGCCCCACAAAGCCGAGAAGCACCAGCACAAGGCACATTTTCACGATGTACGCCCTGTCGCCCATTGCGATACCGTTATCGATGACCGCCGCCACCACCAGCGGCACAAAAAGCTCAAGCAAAGCCTCAAGCAGCTTGAAAAGCGGTCCCAGAATGCTTTCCTTGATGTAAGCCTTCATGTAAACAAGAAGCTTTTTCAATCCCATCTCTCCTTAGAAAAAATTTTTCACATACAGAATTATTATACCATATCGGGAGAAAATGTTTAATTCTAATTTGTTAAATTTATTGGCAATATTATTATGTGTAATTTCCATTTTATGTTAAGACCCGCCTGCAAAAAATTTTTTTCTGAGACCTCTTGACAAATATGGAAATATGTGTTATGATAATGATATCAAAATGATATCATTTCAAATCAAACCCAATTCTGACGTATCATAAAGGGAGGAAATTTTTATGAGCAAGAAGATCACAGGCAAAATTGAGGAAAAGGAGCTGAATGCTCCCAACGGTCTGGCAATCGCATTTTTATTCATAATTCTTTACATCGCTGCTGTCGTGGGCATCATTCCCGCGGGAATGGACCTGGACAGCGACGCTCCCACCTTCGGCGCTCCGCTGATGGTGCTCTGCGTGCTGTGGCTTTGTGTGGGCTGGATACCGTTTATGGGCATAAAGGTAATTCGTCCAAACGAAGCTCTCGTACTTACACTTTTCGGAAAATACACAGGCACTCTCAAAAAGGATGGCATTTTCTTTGTAAACCCCTTTTCATCGGCTGTCAATCCCGCAGCTGCCGAGCTTGCTTCACAGTCAGGCGTTCAGGTCTCTGCGGACGGAAAAACAGAGGTCAAATCGGCTTCCGTTTCCAAAAAGCTCTCTCTCAAGGCGATGACCCTCAACAACAGAAAGCAGAAGATAAACGACAGGGACGGAAATCCCGTTGAGGTGAGCATTGTGGTCATCTGGAAGATAGCAAACACTGCAAAAGCTGTTTTCAATGTTGACAACTTCCAGGAGTACATTTCAATTCAGGCGGACTCCACTCTCAGAGATGTGGCAAGCCTTTATCCCTATGATGTTGGAAATGACGGCGGCAAGTCCCTCAGGGGCTCCTCTGCCGAGGTTGCGGAAAATCTCAAGGCTGAGCTTCAGAACAGAGTTGCAGACGCAGGTCTGGAAGTCATTGAGGCTCGCATAACCCACCTTGCATACGCTCCCGAGATAGCTGCGGCAATGCTCCAGAGACAGCAGGCGGCTGCTATCATCGAGGCAAGACAGAAAATAGTTGACGGTGCTGTGGGCATGGTCGAAATGGCTCTCGAGCGCATTACCGAGAACAATGTATGCGACCTTGACGATGAGAGAAAGGCTCAGATGGTATCAAATCTGCTGGTCGTTCTCTGCGGCAACAAGGACGCTCAGCCTATTGTAAACAGCGGTTCCATATATTGATAAAAACAAGTCTTCTGTCTCCCCGCCAAGGCAGGGAGACAGAAATAACCACATATTCAGAGGTGACAGTTTATGTTCTCAGATACTATAATAGCTTCAATGATAATATGCGGCTTGCTTTGCATTATCATTCCCATCGCGGCAATGATAATTTACAAGAAGAAAAACAAGGACGTGAGAATTTCCTCGTTCTTCATCGGCGCAGCGGTCTTTTTCCTGTTCGCTCTCGTGCTTGAGCAGATAATGCATTATTTTATGCTGCCCATTGTAAGCGGAAGCACTGTTACTTATGTGATATACGGAGTTCTTGCCGCAGGTATTTTCGAGGAGACGGGCAGATTTGCCGCTTTCAAAACGGTGATGAAAAATCGGAATGACCCGAAGGATGCCGTTATGTTCGGACTGGGTCACGGCGGTCTCGAAGCCGTGATCCTTGCGGGTGTCTTACTGCTCAGCTATGCGGCTACGGCAATAATGACCAATAAGATGGGACTTGAGACAATGGTCTCCATGTCCTCGGGCGGAAATGCCGAGACCGCCGAGCTTGTCCGCGCACAGCTTGAAACAATGGCGTCTGTGGGAACGGGCATGATATGGATCAATGTTTTAGAGCGAATTATCGCTATGACCTTCCACACGGCTATGTCGGTAATGGTTTTCGAGAGCGCAAGGGTCAAGGGCAAGGGGTACTTATACCCTGTTTGTATCCTTTTCCATGCACTTCTGGACGTTGCTCCCGCACTCTATCAGAGACAGGCGATACCTATGCCTGCGGTTTATATCTTTATGACATTATTTACGGCGGCGGCGGTTTATTTTGCCGTTAAGTCGTACAAGAGGACCAGGGCGGTCTGTGCCGGGGAGGAGACGTCTTGAAAGGCAGGATATGCAGGATAATTCTCGGTATCTCTGCCGCCGTTTTTACCGCTCTCGTCATTGCTTTGCACAGCAGATCAGAGCTTTGTATCGGGGCGGCGGTGGTCGTCTGCGTGAATTTCATTCTGACAGCAATGCTGAAATTCGGTTTCGGGCTTGCCGCAGAAAACGGATACAAGAACACGGCAAAGCTTGACAGGATACTTTCGGTATCAAGCATTGTTCTGCTTATTCTCAGCATTCCCCTGTTTCTTGTTCCTCTATTTTACGAAAGCATTTCCGATAGGCTGTTTGCGGTTTATGTAAACATTATCGGGGTCACACTGCTGATTTCCATTCTTATAGCCGACAAGAAAAAATAATAAACGGAGGTGAAGCGTTTGGCTGAAAATGATAAGGCAAAGGGCAAAAAGCAGGTCCCCCTCAGGCTGTCCGCTTCCCTTTACGATGAGCTTGCAAAATGGGCTGAGGACGATTTCCGCTCCATCAACGGGCAGATAGAATATCTGCTTACGGAATGCGTCAAAAAGCGCAAAAAAGCCGCTCCCAAAAAGCGCAACGGAAATGTTCCTCCAAATGAAGCTCCCGAGCTGAATGAGCCCTTTATTTTCACATACTCCGACGGTCACACTAAAGAGTTTGAAAATGTGAAAGCCTTTCTTGATTATGTCATAAACGGCGGGGACAATGCGGCGGACGAGACACCCGAAAATGAGGAAAAGCCCCAAAATTAAAATATCATTAAACAGATTAGAAGATGTTTATCCCGCTTGAATATCTCTTTTCCCTGTGATATACTCATAATCAGAGAAAGGACAGGGATAAATTATGTTTAAGTTTATTGTATTTTTTTCGGAGCAGATATTCGTACCCGTTACTATGATCGTTCTGGGGCTTCTGATGATAAAGCGCACACCCGCTGCCGAAAGCGGATTAGGCTACAGGACAAGGCGGTCCCTTTCTTCGGAAAGGGCGTGGCTTGCGGCTCATTATACATTGGGAGGCTTCTGGCTCGTTTCGGGAATATTCACCCTTGCGGCGGCGGCTGTCGTTACGGCTTGTCTCGGCTCTTCGGGCGGCATTTCCTAAAACTGTGCAGATAATTTCATCTACGGACAGTGGGCTGTTCAGTACGCTTTATGCGCAGGGGCTTTTCCTGTGACGGAGCTTGCTCTGAAGAAGATATGCGAAGAGGAGACGGTGGGCTGAGCCGAATTATTTCAAGAGGTGCATTTTTATGTTTGAGATAATTTTCACTTCGCTTTTTATGCTTTTACTTCCGCTGACGATGGTGATATGCGGCGGGTGTTTTTTAAGATCCCCACCCGAGCCCGAAAGCGGCATAGGCTACAGGACAAGGCGGTCTATGACATCTGCCGAGACCTGGCTTGCGGCTCACAGGATATGCGGCAGGTTGTGGCTTATTTCGGGCATCGTCACGCTTATCATTGCCCTTATCGGCGGCGTTTTTGCGGTGGTAACGGGTATGGAGGCGGACGGACGGCTTTACAATGTCATGCTCATTGAAGAGGCGGTGCAGCTTGCTTTATTGCTTGGGGCGATCCCTGTGACGGAGAGCAGGCTCAAAAAGATGTTTCATATTTGATATTTTTTAGATTTATCATTGACATTCTATAAATAACGTGGTAAGATATAAATGCATTTATATTATCATAAAACAGGAGGGTTTTAAATTGGCTGACGTATTAAAGGCAGAGGGTCTGTCTAAATCCTACAAAAAGGGCGTTATGGCGGTCAAGGACGTGAGCTTTACTGTGGGCGAGGGAGAAATTTTCGCTCTTATCGGTCCCAACGGCGCAGGCAAGACCTCGACTATAAGAATGATATCCACCCTTATCAAGCCCACAGGCGGCGACGCTTTCGTGGACGGTCACAGCATTATCACCGAGCCCGACAAGGTAAGGCAGGCTATTACATATCTCCCCGACGAGGCAGGCGCATACAAGACTATGACGGGTATGGACTACCTTTACTTTATGGCGGGGCTTTTTTCCGCCGACAAGGACGAGATAGACAAGTTTGTGAACAGGGCTGTGAATATGTGCGGTCTGGGCGACAGGCTGGAGGAAAAGATAGGCGGCTACTCAAGAGGTATGATAAGAAAGCTGCTCCTTTCCCGCGCTGTTATGACCCGACCCAAGCTTGCCATTCTGGACGAGGCTACCTCGGGTCTTGACGTTATCAACGCTCTTGACATCAGAAAGACAATAAAAAAGCTTTCCGCAGAAGAGGGTATGAGCTTCCTTCTTTCTTCCCACAATATGCTGGAGATAGAGTACGTTTCCGACAGGGTGGGCATTATGGCTCACGGCGAGCTTATGGTCACGGGTACCATTGACGAGCTGAAATCACGTTACAGTGCCGCTAATCTTGAGGAAGTTTTTGAAAGGGTGGTGCAGACAGATGAAATTAGGTAATCTGCTCAAAAAAGAGATAAAGGAGCTGCTTACTCCCCAGGCGATCTTCTCTATGGTATTCACCTGCGTTCTGCTCATTGTTATGGGCAAGGTAATGGGCGGCGCCATGGACGAGGCTCTCAACAATTCAAGCGTTAACATTGCAAATCTCGACAGCTCGGAATTTACCGAGGAAATGATAAAGACACTCCCCGATTACGGCGCTGACCCCACGGTGGTCACACTTGAGTCTGAGGATTATGAGAGCGAGATGAAAAAGCTTGATATCAAAAATCTCGTTATTATCCCCGCAGGCTTCGGCGACAGCGTGGTAAACGGCTCGGAGGCGGCAGGCGTTGACTGCGTCAGCATTGTGACAGGCGGCGGCGTTACCACGTCTATGCAGAATATGTCCGCTTCAAGCCTTACCGCTTCCATTTCAAGCTATGTAAGAGATTACATAGAGACTCAGAAAATGGGTATGACCGAAAGCGAAAAGGAGCTTCTTGCGGAGCCTGTTGTGACGGTTGAATACACTACCGCCAACGGCAAGTCTGTTCAGGTTTCGGCGGATATGCTTATGGGCGTGCTTATGAGCCAGTCTATGATAGCTCCCTTTGCGGTATTCTTCCTTATCCTTATGGCTTCCCAGATGATAATGACCGCTATTTCTACAGAAAAGATAGACAAAACTCTGGAAACTCTTATGTCCGCTCCCGTTTCAAGGCTTACGGTGCTGTCGGCTAAGATGATATCCGCTGTTATTGTGGCGCTTCTTAATGCAGGAGCTATGATAATCGGTTTTGCTTTCTATATGCAGAGCATGATGGGCGGCGCTGCTGCTGAGCTTGAGGAGGGCGCTGCCGCAAATACCGCAGGCATTACTTCGGGTGCTGAGGCTATGGCAAGCCTGGGACTTACTCTCGGTATCGGCGATATCCTTATTTTCGGTCTTGACCTGTTCCTTACCATCGCTATCGGTCTGTCGGTGTCCCTTATCCTGGGCGCTATGGCTACGGACACAAAGTCCGTTCAGACTCTGGTAATGCCCATTATGATGGCGACCATGATACCCTTCTTCGTTACTATGTTTACGGACGTTAATTCTATGTCTCCCCTGCTCAAGGTCATTATGTACATCATTCCCTTTACTCACACCTACACCGCTATGACTAACCTGATGTTCGGTCAGACGGCGCTGGTTATCGGAGGACTGATCTATCAGGCTGTTTTCTTTGCGGTTTGTATGTACCTGGCGGTGAAGATGTTTACCTCCGACCTGCTGTTTACTATGAATTTCTCCGCGGACAGCGGCAGAAAGAAAAGCTTACTCAAGGGTGCGGCTAAATGATCTTTCACGATTACAAGCCAAAAATGCAGAAAAATCCTCTGCTTATCGGCACGGCGGTCTTTTCCGCCGCCGCTGCTGCGGGACTGTGGTATTTCAGGGAAGAACTGGAACTGTCAATTCCCGATATGCTTATGCTTTCGGGCGGCGCTCTGCTTATAGTGCTGCTGACAGTAAGGGATATTTTGAAAAAAATGGAAAATTTCCGAACTTCTCTGGAACTAAAAAAACAGAGGGACGATATGGAATATGAGGACTTTTCCGACAGCAGCATCTTTTTCAAATAATCGGAAATCCTCACCCTTGCTGTATATTCGGACGGATACCGAACATAATACTTCTGTAACGGGGAAGAAGCTTTCCCGTGGAAAGGAAGTATTACTATGTTTAATCAGAACCAGAATAACAACCGTCAGCAGAATAATCAGCAGAACAACCAGCAGAACCAGCAGAACCAGCAGAACCAGCAGAACCGTCAGCAGAACGAACAGAAGAAAAATCAGCAGAACGGTCAGAACTGCAGGGACAACCGCTCCGAAAGATAATAGCTCTGCTTATTGCTGCAATGCGCTGTATTTCATTTTTATGAGATACGGCGCTTTTTTTGTTATGTAATTCAGCCAAATTTTGATTACAAATCGTTACACTATTTTTACTTTCAGCCGAAAACTGCGGTTTTTAGGGCAATTTTAACGAATTAACCCTTCTATCTTTTAATCTTATTATCTCATTGTCACGTTGACATTGAGCGAGTTTTGTAGTATAATTTACAGTGTATCATCAGAATTGAAAATTATGCCCTGTGATATGTAAGCATGGCATATAAAATTTTCCCGAAAGGAAGTCGGTTATGGAAGCGGACGGGAGTCGGTTTATTTTTTCGAACGAGAAGGAGCTTGTCATCGCTCTTGCAGTTTGTGCCGTTCTTACGTTAATAAGGCTGTTTTACGGCTGCGCCGAGGCGGCGGCGGACGAGCTTGGCGAGGGCAGGATAAAAAGCTATGAGGAGGAAAGCGGCGGAAAGCACACTCTTTTCACCCTTTTTAAAAATCAGCGGAGATTTTTCGCTGTGTTCTCCGTTCACAAGCTTTTAAATTCACTGCTGGCGGGAGCAATTTTCGCTTTTTCCTTTGCTAAGCCCCTTGTTATCGGGGCGGGAGACGGTAATGCTCCTGTTGTATGGCTCATTATTGCTCTGAGCTTTCTGATAACTGCGCTTATACTGAGATTTTTCGGCAGCGACCTGCCAAGGATACTTATGAGAGGCGATACCGCTGAGAAATTTGCGGCGTCCTCAGCGGGGGCAGTCAGACTGCTGTATTACCTGTTATCCCCCATTACCGAGCTTTCGGCGGCGGTCTCCTCCCTTTTCGGCAGAAATCAGGGAGATGAGGACTCTGTCACCGAGGAAGAAATTCTTATGATGGTGGACGCCGGAAACGAAACGGGCACTATCGAATCCTCCGAAAAGGAAATGATAAACAACGTTTTTGAGTTTCACGAGCTTACCGTAAGCGATGTTATGACCCACCGCACCGATATTGTGGCGGTGAGCGCTGACGCTGAGATATCCGAGGTGGTCTATACCGCCATCAAAAGCGGTTTCTCGCGTATCCCCGTTTACAGGGACAGCGTTGACCACATCGAGGGTATGATACACGTGAAGGACCTTTTATGCCTTATCGGTACGGAGTCCTCTCAGGGCGTTTCGGCAAGCAGATTTCTCAGAGACGCCGAATTTGTTCCCGAAAGCTGTATGTGCGACGACCTTTTTAAGATGTTCACCGAAAAAAAGCTGCAGATAGCTGTGGCGGTGGACGAGTACGGCGGCACGGCAGGTCTTGTTACCATGGAGGACCTTGTGGAATCCATTGTGGGAAGTATTCAGGACGAATATGACAACGAGACCGAGGATATCTCAAAAATATCCGATGATACCTACACCGTTAAGGGCACTGCCGACCCTGCCGATGTTATGGAAGCTCTCGGAGAGCCGCTCCCCGAGGACTGCCGTTATGACACTATGAGCGGCTTTATCACCGACCTCCTGGGACGTATCCCCGAGGACGGCGAGACCCCCTCCGTATGCTACAAGAACATCGAATTTACCGTTCTGCTTACCGAGGATATGAGAATTGTCAGAATTAAAGCTGTAATAAAACACAAAGATGATGAAAAGGAGTTACCAGAAGATGAAGACAACAAACAGTAAAAGAATTTCCGCTGCCATCGCCTGCGTTCTTTCCCTTACGCTGATCGCATCGGGCTGTCAGAAAACTGCGGAGGACGGCAGCTCTATCCCCGAGATAGAGACCACCGCTGCTCCCGAGACTGAGGCTGTCTCGGAAACTACCGCTCCCGAGACCACCACCGTTCCCGAGACCACTACCGAGGAAACCACCACTTCCGAGGAAACTTCCGCGACAGAGGAGACCACAGAGACCTCCGAGACTTCCGAGACCTCGGAAACCTCCGAAACCGCTCAGGAATGGTCCGAGACTGAGCTCTCGGGCACTATGTACGTTACCGAGAACTGCTACTCCAGAGAGAAGGCTATTATCGGCTCCACTCCCATTTCCCAGCACTATGTGGGCGACACGGTCGAGGTAACTGCTCTTACCGATACAGGCTACTACAAGCTTGCCGAGGGCGGCTTTATCCACTCGGATTACCTTTCCGACGAGAAGCCTGCCGAGACTGCGGCAACTACTACTGCGGCTCCCGAGACCACTGCTGCTGTGGAGGAGACCACCACTGCCGCTGAGAATACCGGCTCCGATAACGGAAATTCTGACTCGGGCAGCAGCAACAAGGACACAGGAAGCTTCGGTGACGCTATCGAGACCCCGGGCTACAATGTCAAGTCCTCCTCAAGATACGCTTACAAGCAGCTCACCGCTGACGAGCAGACACTTTACAACAGATATGTCAATGCTGTAAAGACACTTAACAGCGTTGTTGAGTTACCCTCGGGAATGACCTCGGAACAGGCTGTAAAGGTATACACCATCGTTTATGACTCCGAGCCTCAGCTCTTCTGGATGGGCAACACCATTTCCGCCGGCTCTTCCTTTGCCACACTTTCCTTCAAGACCACTGACAGAAGCGAGATCAAGGCTATGCAGTCCGAGATCGAGTCTGCTGCTTCGTCTATCCTTTCTAAGGCTAAGAATTACAGCGGCACAGTTTCAAAGCTCAAGGTCTTCTTCGACTCCATCGTTCTCCAGGGCGAGTTCAGCAAGTCTGAGTCGGGCTACAACTGCTCCATTTACAACGGTCTTACCGCAAAGGGTCCTATTCAGTGCGCAGGCTATGCAAAGACTATGCAGTATCTGTGCGATATGGCGGGCATTGAGTCCTGCGTTGTAAGAGGCTCCGACAAGGACGGCAACTCCCACGCATGGAACGTTGTTTACTGCGAAAACGGTTATTACAATCTGGACACCACCTGGGGCGACCCCATCAACAGCTTCGGCTCAAGCTACGTTCAGTATGAGTTCTTCCTCGTTCCCGACTCCTGGATACATAACATCACTCACTTCAACGTAAGCACTCTGCTCAGAAGCAGCGGCTCTATCAAGCTTTACGATCCCCCTGCCTGCACTAAGGAAGCCTGCAACTACTTCGCTGCTTACAACAAGCTTTATGACACCAAGGCTGACGCTGAGGCTGCTATGTATGCCGCTATCGATGAAGCTATCGCAAACGGTAAGAACGTTGCTGAGATAAGAGTTACCTCCAAGTCCGTTTATGACACTCTTATGAGCGACGATTATTTCAAGATCTTCCAGAAGTACGCCAAGAGCAAGTCCTCCTCCGTTAAGCAGATACAGAGACAGCGCTCCTTTACAGGCGGCGTTCAGGTCGTTCACTACGATATCGTTTATAATTGATAAAACATAAAAATATAAAGCGGCAGCCGTTTTTACGGCACGCCGATATTTAAAGGAAAGGAACATTACGAAAATGAAGAAAAGAATTTCCGCTGTTTGTGCGGCTCTCCTCCTTACTGCTTCTATGTTTTCAGGCTGCGGCAAGAAAACGGATGATACACCTGCGGAGGAAACTTCCATTAACATCATTCAGGACGGCACAGAAGCTCCTGCTGCCGAGGGTCAGGACGGCTCTGTGACCGTGACCACCTCCTTTGTTGACCCGGGCGCAAATATCGATTTCGGCGGCTCAGAGACCGCTCCCGAAGTTGTTACCGAAGCTGACACAGGTCTCCCCGAAAATCACGAGGATATCGTCAGCATGATCGAGGGCGGCATTGTTACCGAAAAGAAGCCCGTTCTGACCGAGTATAATGTGGACTTCAAGACCCGCTACGGCTACAACACTTTAAACGACCAGGAAAAGGCTCTTTATGCAGATATCCTTGAGGCTGTAAAGTCCGTTAAAACCAAGGTCAAGGTGGACGACAGCGTTACCAATGAGATGTGGATAAAGGTTTACGGCTGCCTCTATATGCAGGAGCCTCAGCTCTTCTGGCTCACCTCCAAAAAGGTCGTTAAGGGCAAGCTGTGGTACTGGGAGACTGACCCCGAGATAATCGCTTCCATGCAGAAGGAAATTGACGCCAAGGTATCCGATGTTCTGGCTCAGGCTCAGGGCAAGGACACCTACGGCAAGCTCAAGGTATTCCATGACTACATCACCCTCAACAACAACTTCGTCAAGGAAGAGGGCTTCAATCAGACTATTTACGGCGGTTTTGTCAAGGGCACCATACAGTGCGAGGGCTATGCAAAGACCATGCAGTACCTCTGCGATATGTCGGGCATCGAATCTATGGTCGTTGTAGGCAGCAATGAGGCAAATGACACCCACGCATGGAACGTTGTCAAGGTAGACGGTGAATGGTACAACATCGACTGCACCTGGGACGACCCCATTCTTTCCGAGGTGGACGAGACAAATGTAAGATACAGATACTTCCTGGTACCCGACGAGTGGATACACAACAAGTCCCACTTTAACATCAACAAAAAGATATCGGGCACTCAGCTTACTTATTTCACTCCTCCTGCCTGCACCTCTACAAAGATGAATTACTTCAACGTTACAAATCAGGTTTATTCCGACAAGGCTTCCGCTGATTCCGCTCTCAAGGAAAAGCTCAAGTCCACCGCTGCAAGCAAGATGAGAGCCGCTGAGATACGCGTATCCGACAAGAGCGTTTATGACGCTATTACCGCTGATCTCAAGGATTACGCTTCCTGGATAAAGAGCGAAAATTCCTCCGTTACCTCTGTGGCTTCTAACTGCGACCCCAATACTCTCGTTATCGAGCTTGATCTTATTTACTGATTTTTTTCGGAGCCCAAATGAAAAGATCTGCTTTTATTCCTGCACTGCTCCTTGCAGTGCAGGCGATCGCTATAATGACGGCAGGCTGTTCAAAGGTCGATGAGATCCCCGCTGATGCGGCGGGTCCCGAGCCTGCGGACAGCCTGTCCGCAAATGAGTCCGGAATTTCAGACGATATTTTCGATGACAGCCGCTATATTTACAGCCAGCTTTCACCGAAGGAAAAGGAATATTACGGCATCATCAGAGACGCTGCCATGAGCTTTGAGGACAAGGCTGTTTTTCCCGAGGCTCTTGACCCCGAGCTGCTGCGAAAGCTGTATATTTCCGTCTATTACCAGGAAGAAAGCATTTTCTGGCTGTCAAGTATGTTTTACCGACCTGCCTCAGAATCGGATACCCTTATGCTTTCCTACCGCTTCACTGAGGAGGAATCCGCAGGGCTTCAGGCTGAGATAGACGCCAAAGCTGCGGAGATCTTCAGCTCCTTCAATGAGGATACCTCCGATTACGAAAAGCTAAAAAGCTTTCACGATCAGCTGGTTTTAAACTGCACCTTTTCCATGGATACCGATTATGTGAACACCGTTTACGGCGCTCTCTGCGATGGTTACGCTCAGTGCGAGGGCTATGCTTTCGCCTTCGATTATCTTTGCAGTCTGGCTGATATCGACTGCTTTACAGTTTCGGGAACAAACTCAGAAGGGGCGCTTCACGCTTGGAATGTGGTCAAGCTTGAGGGTATGTGGTACAATGTTGACTGCACCTGGGACGACCCCATTCTTTCTCCCGTTGATGAGGATTTCATCAGATATTACTACTTTCTGGCGTCGGATTCCGATATTTCGGGAGTGACCCATTTCCCCGACAACACTTATTACACCTTTCCCATTTGCTCCTCGGGTGACAATTATTACAAGCGCGAGGGTTATTTCGCTTCGTCTGCCGATGAGGGCATCTCACTTCTCTCCAAATCGGCGGCTGACGCTCTGAACTGCGGCAGAAAAGACGCTGCTGTGAGATTTTCCGACGAAAAGGCTTACAATGACGCTGTAAGCAAGCTGTTTGACCTCGGGGATATCAAACAGGTCTTTAAATTTGCAAACGACAGCTCGGACGTTAAGGTCACGGACAAAAGATATGTGCGCTACCTTAACGATGATGAGCTTATCATACACATCACCATGATATTTGAATAACGGGGAACTGTGAATACTTCGGAGTGCCCCATAGTTTACGGAGAGCAAACAGAAAATGAAAAAATTCAGATCATTTGCTTTCAGAGCCGCTGCTTTTGCGGCAGCTCTGCTTTATCTCAGTGCCTGCGGCAGCGAGGTCGAATATCCCGACGGCGCGGACACACTGCCTACATATTCCGCAACGGGAACTGTTCTGACTGTTTATGACACATCAGAACATACCACGCCCGAAACTACTGTTACCACCTCTCAGACCACAGTTTCCGAGGTGACCACTGTTCCCGAAACGGAAACTGAGACCGAGACCGAGACGGAAACCGTTCCCTCCGAGAGCGAGACTTCCGCAAGCTCAGCTCAGTCCCTTTCCTTGGAGGACGTTCCTGTGGTGGGGATATCCGAGTATTATGAGAAAACTCAGACCACCCCTCCCCTGCCCACCGATACGGCTGCCCCATCTCAGACTACGGCTGCGGTGACTACATCCGTTTCAGATGTCACCTCTGTTTCCGAAAGCGTTTCTTCGGATAATGTGACAGGTTCGGCAGACAGCAGCGTTACTTCATCTTCGGAAACTGCCGTTTCAACGGCTGACGTTTCATCGGGTCTCAACGTCAAGCTTACAGACGGGCGGAAAAGTCAGTACACGGGCAGAGAGATAATTTCCCACCCTTACAGCTACTACACCCTTGACGATAAGCACAAAAAGCTTTATGACAAGCTTGTAAGCGCAATGCTTGACTGCGAGGACAGGATAAGCTTTGATGCCGACGAGAAGGTAAGCTTTGAGGAGCTTTTTGACACATATCAGCTGATATACAATGACGAAAACAGGCTCTTCTACATCTCCCCTACCATTGAATATGTTTCGGACGGTTCTACGGGTCATATAAGAAGTATGAAGGTGAATTACACCTACTCAAAGGACAAGATCAGGGATATGCAGGCTGAGATAGACTCACAGACCGATAAGATACTTTCTATGATAACTCCCGATATGAACGATTATGATATCGTAAAGCTGTTCCACGACTATATTATCATTAACTGCACCTATGACACCGACGCTAAAAATCCAAACAGCATTTACGGCACTCTGGTGGAAAAGTCCGCTCTTTGTCAGGGATATTCTCAGAGCTTTACATATCTCTGCTCTCTGGTCGGCATTGATTCGTTCATCGTTCTGGGCGTGGCAAATGAGCCTCATATGTGGAATGTGGTGAAGATGGACGGGGATTATTATCACGTCGACCTGACCTGGGACGACCCCGACCGCGCAAAATCTCCCGATTCCGTCAGATATGACTATTTCGGACTTACCGATGACAGGATAAGAGAACTGAGACAGTTTGACGATTACGATTACGAGATACCCCGGGCTAAGGGTACAAAATATCAGTATTATTACTACAACAACCTGGTCGCAGGCAGCGTTGCCGAGGCTAAGGCGCTCATCGAATCGGAGGCTCTGAAAGCTGCAAAAACAAAGGCTTCCACTATTCAGATACTCTGTGCCGATGATACGGTCTTTAAAGAAGTCACCGACGTATTTTTCGGAAACAGCCAGGATAATGTTATCGGTATACTGGGCGCTATCAAGGACAAGGCGGAAAACCGCTTCAATACAGAGTCTATCTACCATAACAGCAACAGCAGCACCAGAACTGTCAAGATCTTTCTTGAATATCTCGACTGATACGGAAGGGTATGGTTTAAATTATGCTTTGCAGCAGAGGTAAAAACAGAATATTTTGCGCTGCTGCGGCACTTTGCTTTCTTCTCACCGCTCTTTCGGGCTGTGAGCATGAGGACGGGATCACGGTTATTTCCGACGGCACTGCTGCGGAGATAACCGAAAGCAGTGCTTCGGACACCGAGGTCTATGCTCCGTCGGGGCTGTATATCCCTGAGCATATGGTCACAAAGTACGCTTCCCTTGACTATGACGCTCGTATGCAGGACGCTTATGACAGTGTGGTGGATACCATTCTGAACTTTGAGCCCTCCGCTCATATGCCCCTCACCATCAGCGAGACCGATTATGTCAAGGTGCTTGAGACCGTCCGCTGCGAACAGCTTATGCTGTTTTATCTGAAGGACAGGACTTTAGGCGATTTTGACAGCTTCACCCATTCCTACACCATTGATTTTACATACAGGTTTTCGGTGGACGAAGTGAACGCTATGCTGAAAGAGACCGAGCAGGCGGCTTTGGATATCATTTCACAGCTTGATGAGAATATGTCCGATTATGAAAAGCTGAAATTTTTCCACGATTATCTTGTGCTCAATGTGGAAAGCTCCGTGGACGGCGAATTTGCGGACTCAATATACGGTGCCCTGATAGACAAAAAAGCCCTGTGCGAGGGTTACGCAAAGGCTTTTTCCTATCTGTGCAATTTAAGCGGCATCGAAAATATGATAGTTACGGGTTATACGGGCGTTGACCATATGTGGAATATGGTGAAGCTGGGCGGCAGCTGGTATCATATTGACATCGGCTGGGACCAGCCTGCACAGGCTCTGAAAAGTCAGTATCCCGACCTGATACTTTACCAGTATTTCCTGGTGGACGACGCGGTCATACAGAACAACCGGAGCATAAACAATTATCTCTGCTCCCCTCCCGACGCTGAGGCTGAGACCATGAACTATTTCATTTATGAGGACAGATACGCGTCGGATTACGAAGAGGCACTTAATATAATCGAGGACTCCTGCAGAAGCTGTATCGACACGGGCGAAAAGTATTTTATGCTGAAATTTGACTCCTCAAATCTATGTTTGCAGACCATTTCAGACCTTATCAAGCCTGACGAAAACGGCGTTTCTGACATTGACAGGATAGTGGAAAGGCTCAATTTCAAGGGGCAGATAAGCTATATCGATTACTACAAGCAGTACCGCATACTTATTTTTGTGGTGGAATAAAAAAGCATAGCCTGAGAAAATGAATTTCACGGCTATGCTTTTTTATTTTTCAGACGCTGCCGACTGCTTGAGTACTATGATTTTCTATGAGCATTTTCTCAAATTCCGCCTTGCAGACGGGCTTTGAGTAGTAATAGCCCTGAAGATAATCTGCGCCCATGGTACGGATTATATCGTCCACCGCCTTGGTTTCCACGCCCTCCACAACTACGCTGTTGTTTACCTTTTTGCAAAGATACAGAAGGGATTCTATTATGGCAAAATCCACCTGGTGAAAATCTCCGTTGGCAAGCTCCCTTACAAAGGTATGCTCTATCTTTATTTCATCTGCGGGCAGCTTTTTCAGAAGCTCCATTGACGCATAGCCCGTTCCGAAATCGTCCAGGGCGATATGGAAGCCGTGGGAACGTATCTGCTCGAATATAAGGGCAAGGCTTTCGGGAGACTCCACATTGTTACTCTCGGTAAGCTCCAGCACAAGATTTTCGGGAGATACGCCGTATTCCTCGGTGGTTCGTACAAGCTCCTCAACGTAGCCCTCTTCAAGGAACTGACCGTAGGACACGTTGAAATTTACCTTGAAATCCCCGAACTTCTCCTGCCACTCCCGCTGCTGCTTTACTGCCTGCCGCATTACCCATCTTCCCACCTGATTTATGCCCGAGTCTTCCTCCAGTATGGGAATGAAATCCATAGGCCCTGCGTCCTTGATATGCCTGCCATGCCATCTGAGCAGCGCTTCACAGCCAAGTATCCTTGTTCCCCTTGCGTCCACAAGAGGCTGGAAATACAGCTCAAAGCCTTCAAAATCATGCGCTATGCTGTATTTAAGGTCCTCCTTGAGAGTCATTAACCGCCGCTGCTTTTCATCTATTTCGTCAGAATAAAACTCTATGCTGCCCTTGTTTATCTTCTTGATATAGGAAAGGGCAAGCTCAAGACGGTTCACTATCTCGTCCTTGTCAGTCTTTTCGTCCTCATAGACCACCGCTCCTGCCGATATGGACAGCTCTATCCTTTTACCGTCCTTTGTCTCGATGGAGCGGGCAGTGTTCCGTATGCTGTTAAAAACATTGGCTGCCTCTGCTTTATCCGCTCCCGGGAGCAGGAGGATAAATTCGTCTCCGTTAAACCTGAAAGCTTTTCTGTCGTCCCTGCACAGAGACTGAAGCCGCTTTGCAATGGTGGTGAGAAGCTCGTCCCCATAGTAGTAGCCGTATGTATTTATTACATTTCTGAATCTGTCAACACCAAGCAGCATTACTACTCCGCCGCCTTTGCCCAGAGACTGCTCGTAAAATTCATATTTCGTAAGCAGACCTGTGAGAGTGTCGTATTTATTCTGCCTGTCAAGCCTTGTCATTATGCCTGCAAAGGTGTCAAGCCCGCCGTTTTTGTCACGGATCATTGTTCCCTTACATTCAAGCCATACGTATTTTCCGTAACGGTTGACGGCACGGTACTGACAGCTGTGATTATCCTTCTCCCCCGAAAATACTGCGGATATATCTTTATAATATATCTCTCTGTCCTCGGGATGTATCTTTTCGCCCCAGACATCTCCTGCATTGACAAAATACTCTCCGGGCAGATCAAAATAGCTTATTGCGTTGGGCGACCAGCGGGAAAGATCTTTTTTTACGTCGCATACGTAAATATATACATTATCCGAAGCGTTGGCGAATGCTTCAAACAGCGGATTATTCAGAACATCTTCCATAGTCATCCTCCTTTGCATATTATTGCGCAACTGTTGCTTTCAAATATTATTATATCAAAAATATATAGAAATGTCAATATTTTTTTGAAAATAATTGGCATTTTTGATATTTGTAACTAATTTAAGGTTTATAACTTGTTAAAAAAACTCACTGCGCTATGTATGCTTCTCTTCCTATCGCGAAAGAGAAGCATATTATTATCCCTTTACTGCGCCTGCGATAACGCCTTCAATGATATACTTCTGACTGAACAGATAAAAGATGATTATGGGCAGTATGGCAAGCACAAGCATTGCCATAAAGCCGCCCCAGTTCACAGAGCCGTATGCGCCCTGCATGGATATCTGTATGGCTACGGGAAGGGTCTTGTACCTGTTTCCGAGGATAAGATAGGGCAGAAGATAATCGTTCCATATCCACATTGCATTCAGTATGGCTACCGTTACCGCTGTGGGCTTTAAGATAGGGAAAACTACACTGAAAAATGTCCGGAAGGGCGTACAGCCGTCTATCTCTGCCGCTTCCTCAAGCTCCCGCGGAACAGACCTTACAAAGCCTGCAAGCATAAATACCGACAGCCCCGAGCCGAAGCCAAGGTATACTGCGATTATTCCCACGGGATTATTGAGATGAAGCCCTGTTGCCACATAGGTCATAGTGTACATCACCATCTGGAAGGGCACTATCATTGAAAACAGGAAAAGCTTATAAATTACTCTGCCAACTGCGCTTGTGTCACGCATTATATACCAGGCGGTCATGGAACAGAGCAGGACAAGGGCAGCCACGCTCAGAACGGTTATGAAAACCGAACGGAGAAAGGCTCCGCCTATCCCTGCTGCGGTTATGCCCGTTATATAGTTGTCAAAGCCTGCAAAGGTGTCCTTATCAGGCAGGCGGAAGGGTGCGCCCATAATGCTGAATTTGGTCTTGAATGAGTTCATAAAAACTATGGCTATGGGGAAAAGGAACACTGCTGACAGAAATATCATAAATACAAAGCCAAAAGGATCTGCTTTTTCTTTCATCGTGCCTCTGCCTCCTTTCCTTCGGTGAGTCTCAGCTGGATAAAGGCTATTGCTGCCGCTATTATAAAGAATATGACTGCCTTTGCCTGTCCTGCGCCCTGCCAGCCGGGTCTGCCGTAGAAGGTGTTATAGATATCCAGGGCAAGCATTGCGGTCTCCCTGCCGGGGGCGCCTGCGGTAAGGGCAAGGTTCTGGTCAAAGAGCTTGAAGGAGTTTGTGAGGGTCAGAAAGGTACAGATGGTCACGGAGGGCATTACCATGGGTATGGTTATGCGAAGGGTTATCTGTCCCTTTGACGCTCCGTCTATCTGTGCCGCCTCGGTTATATCCCTCGGGATATTCTGGAGCCCTGCGATATAGATGACCATCATATAGCCGATAAGCTGCCAGTTTGTGAGGATAACAAGTCCCCAGAAGCCGTACTGTGCCTTGTAGGTGATGTCCGTGCCGAAATAGCCCAGGACGCCGTTTATTATCAGGTTCCAGATATATCCCAGGACGATGCCGCCGATGAGGTTGGGCATAAAGAATATTGTTCGGAACACATTGGTGCCACGAAGTCCCTTTGTGAGGGCAAGGGCAAGGAGAAAGGCAAAGATATTTACCGTTATGACCGATATGACGGTGAATTTTACCGTGAACCACAGGGCGTTTGTGAAATTGCTGTCCGAAAATATCCTTCTGTAGTTTTCAAGCCCTGTCCACTGTGCATTCGCCACGGTGGTGAATTTGCAGAAGGAGAGGTATATTCCCATTAAAAAGGGTATGAGAAAGGATATGACGAATGCCGCAAGGGTGGGCAGCACAAACAGCGGGAAATAGGGGTGTAAATTTCTTTTCATACTCATTTACAGCATTGAGCTTTCGGTTTCCCAGGAGCTTCTTACTCTTTCGGTGACATAATTCCAGTCACGGCTGCCCTGAGCATACTGTAAGAGTGCGGCGCCAAAATCGTCCTTGAAGGTCTGGCTGGGGAACACGGTGAAGCTCCAGGGGATAGTCTGCACGTTCTCCTTGTCCATCCAGCGGAGAACCTCTCTGCTCAGGGGGTCGGAGGGCTTTTCGGTATCTGTGAAGGTGTCAAAGGGTGCAATAAAGCCAAGCTTGTTTACCACCATATCCTTGCCTGTTTCGGAGGAATAGAGCCAGAAAAGGAAGTCCTTTGCCGCCTGCTGCTCCTCGGGCTTTGCGGCGCTGTTTATGCAGAGGAAGTTTTCCGTTCCTATGCACAGTCCCTGATTTTCTTCGCCTTCAAGTCCCATATAAATGGGCATCATACGGATATTTTCCTCGGAGACGGTATTGCCCTGCACGGAGCTTATCTGCGACCATGCCCAGCTGCCGTTCTGTACCATTGCGCAATCGCCCAGGGCAAATTCTGCCATTGACTCGTCGGTTATCTTGGAGCCCAGCATTTTTCTGTCAAGGGTGGAGTTATTCAGATAGAGGTCGAAGATATTGCGGTAATTATCGCCATAGGCAAAGTTCAGGGCCTTTACGCCCTCCCCTGTCAGGTCGATGTTGTTATCCGCAAATTCACGGTGGATGGGGATATTTGCAAGGTGTGTCGTCCAGCGCCAGTCGTCTCCCGATTTGAGCGATGTGGCGGCGAACACGCCCTTTATGCCCAGTTCCTTTGCATTTGCCTGCATATCCTCCACAAGAGCTTTAAGCTCTTCATAGGAATTTACCTCGTCCATTGAGACAAAATCCGTTGCACGGTTTTCAAGGGCAAAATACCCCTGGATTATCTCGTCGTTGTAGATGATGCCATAGCCCTCAACGGCGTAGGGAATACCGTATGCCATACCGTTTGCGGAGACTGCTGCGGACTTGTCGATAAGGTGATTATAGATATCGCTGTCGGTCATATCAAGGCAGTAGTCGCGCCAGTTTGCATAGCCCCGGGGTCCGTTTATCTGGAAAATTACGGGGGCTTCGGGGGTGGACATTTTTGCGCTCAGGGTCTGCTCGTAGGTATTGTTCGCGGCAGTCTCGACGATAAGGGTATTGCCCGTTTCGTCCTTATACGCACGCGCAATTTCCTCGTAGACGGATGCGGCTTCGGGCTTGAAGTTTAAAAATCTGACAGTGACGTTTTTTGCCGCCGTCTGTCCGTTCTGTCCCTCCTGAACATTTCCCTGCTCGTTGTTGTTTTTTCTTCCGCAGGCGGTAAGTGAGGTCATTATGCTCACTGCCGCTATGCAGCATATTATTTTTCTGTAGCTTTTCATCAGCTTTTCTTCCTTTCAAAAATTGCTTTATCCGCAATTTGCTTTTGGAAATAGTATTTATTTTTCTATCCCCGATATTCAGAAAATCGGCTTTTGCTGTGGTTTGTAAATTTCGGTAAATTCATTAGAATTTGGATAGATTTATTAAAAATCGGATATCTTGTTGACTTTTGGAACGGAGGATATTATAATTTATCTATACAAGAAAGCGTAAGGGGGCGGGGCAATGGCTTTTGCTTCATTGATGTTTGTTTTTGTGGTAATAATATGCCTGGTGCTGGGTTCAGTTCTGGTAACGGGCATCATACTTCTCATATCGGGAATCACAAAAGTTCGTGAGCCGAAGTACATAGGACGGGCGCTGCCTGCCGTTTTAATTGCCGCGGGGTCGGTGCTTATTGCTATTCCTGTGGGCATTGTGATATTCTTAACTGTAAGCGGTTTGATATCCTCGGCTGAAATGAGGGAACGGCGGTCGGGCTATGAAAATGTGACCGAGCTGTGGCGGAATGAACGGGTCTCGGAAAATTCGGCTGCTGTGGACGCAATGAACGAGCTTTTATCCGCTGCCGACAACGGCGACAGAGAAAGCTTCGGCAAGCTGTTTACTGTCGGTTTCCAAAATTCCGAAAGCTTTGAAAGTGCCATAAATGAATTTTTTGAGGCTTATCCTGCGGGATTGTCCGAATGCGAACGGGAAAGCAGCGGAGTGTCAAAAAACAGCTCGGGTGAGGTGCGCAAAGGCAGCGTAACATATACCTGTATGATGAACGGCGAATGGTACAGGATAAAGCTGAAATTCTGCTGTTATAATGAAAATTCTCCCGATGAGGTGGGAGTAGAATTTTTCTGCATTGAAGATCTTGAGGGTGCTGCAGCGGATACTTACTACGGGTATAAGCACCTTGTATGCAATATTAAAAGCGACAGTGAGGTTTCCGCACGTCTTATCAGCGGAATGCCGTTTTTATTTGAACCGGATCCCGAACGGCAGATATCCGCCGCGGAAATGATAAAGCTTCTGAGAAAATATGACAGTCTGTATGGTCTTTCGGAAGAGATAGGCAAGCCCAATGTTACAAAAAAATACAGCAACAGTACGGGATATGACCATTACTATGAGCTTGTT
The DNA here is from genome assembly GCF_051882455.1 of Huintestinicola sp. Taxonomy (NCBI): domain Bacteria; kingdom Bacillati; phylum Bacillota; class Clostridia; order Eubacteriales; family Oscillospiraceae; genus Huintestinicola; species Huintestinicola sp. The sequence continues at coordinate 69,775 of NZ_JBJERV010000032.1, forward strand.
CCAAAAGAAGATATTCCGCTGTATGCTCATATCTGCACAAGCTCTGAGCAGGGTGAAATTTTGTATGCCGATATCTGTTCCGATACAAAAAGCTTTTATAATGTAGAGCTTAATGACGAAGAATGAACATATGCCGAAAATCATAGAGGTGGATATTTTGATAATAAGAAAGTATAATTCATCGGACTGTGAGCAGATATCAAGGCTGTTTTTTGAAACTGTTCATTCCGTTAATGCAAAGGATCATTCGCCCGAGCAGCTTGACGTATGGGCGGCGGGAACGGTTGACACCGAAGAATGGGACAAGTCTTTTTGCGAGCATTATACTGTGGTATGTGCCGAGGGAGAGCTTATTTTAGGCTTCGGGGATATTGACAAAACAGGGTATCTTGACAGGCTTTATGTTCACAAGGACTATCAGCGATGCGGAATTGCTTCCGCCATATGCGATGAGCTTGAAAAGGCTGTAAGTGTTCCCGTTATCACGACTCACGCTTCAATTACTGCGAAAGGATTTTTTGAGAAGAGAGGTTATACTGCGGTAAGGGAACAGCAGGTCATAAGAAGCGGAATTGCACTGAATAATTTTGTTATGGTAAAAAAAATATAACTGCTTTTTTTGAGGCAGAGATAACATTAAGGAATGATAAAAAATGATAAAAGAAAAGCTTTGCATTGAAGGTATCCCTGCGATACTGTGGGGAAAGCCATCGGAGAAAATTTACATTCACGTTCACGGAAAGATGAGCAGAAAGGAATATGCGGAGCAGTTTGCAGAGATAGCAGAGACAAAGGGCTATCAGACTTTAAGCTTTGACCTTCCCGAACACGGCGAGCGGACGGATAAGACTTACAGATGTGATGTGATGAACGGGATACACGATCTGAATGTGATAGCAGACTATGCTTTTGCGGGTTGGAAAACTGCGGCGCTTTTCGCCTGCAGCCTGGGCGCTTGTTTTTCACTGAACGCCTATGCTGACAGACAGCTTGAAAAATGCCTGTTCCAGTCGCCTGTTGCAGATATGGAGTGGCTTGTACGGCATATGATGCTGTGGTCGGGAGTCAGCGAAAAGCAGTTGGAGGAAAAGCAGGAGATCGTTACGGATATCGATACGCTGCGGTGGGATCATTATCAATATATCCTGTCCCACCCCATTTGCCGATGGCCGTTCCCTACCGCCATACTTTACGGGGCAAAGGATAATTTGCAGCCTATTGAGTCTGTTCGCGCTTTTGCGGATAAATTCGGGGCAAAGCTTACTGTATCGGAGCAGAGCGAGCACCCGTTCATGGCTCCCGAGGATAATAAGATAGTTGAAAAGTGGCTTGACGAGAACATATAATATGCTTGCCGGCATTTACAAAATGGACTGCCGTATCACGACAGGTCCTGCTTGTGAATGCCGGTTAGTTTTTTACGAGCAATAAAATGCACAAAAGGTCAGTAAACCCGACTGCATAGGATATTGTGCAAATGTATATAAAGCGCTATAATTATAAAAAAAGGAGGAGTGATGGTCATGCAAATCATCAAAGCAATATCCAAATTTACTGCGCTTGTGCTTTCCCTTTCCATGCTCACTGCCCTGCTTTCGGGCTGCGGAGAGCCTAAGGGCGAAATGCGCAATATGTCAACTATGGAGATCGTTAAGGATATGGGTCTCGGAATAAATCTCGGCAATACCTTTGAAAGCTGCGGCGGCTGGATAAACAGTTCGAGCGTGACAAATTACGAAACGGGCTGGGGCAGTCCCGTTATTACCGAGGATATCATAAAGGGCTATGCGGAGTCGGGCTTCGGCGTCCTTCGCATACCTGTGGCATGGTCGAATATGATGAGCGGCGATTATGACATAAATCCCGAATATCTTGCAAGAGTGAAACAGGTGGTTGACTGGGCGCTTGCGACCGATATGTATGTTATTCTCAATATCCACTGGGACGGCGGCTGGTTTGAGAAGTTTTCGGGCAAGGACAAGGACGAATGTATGCACAAATACGAACGTATCTGGACTCAGCTCACTGCCGAATTTAAAAATTACAGCGACAAGCTTATGTTTGAGTCCTTAAACGAAGAGGGCTGCTGGGACGACATCTGGAACCGCTACAGCGGAAAAGAGGACGGCAAGGCTGAGGCATTCGGTCTTTTAAATGAGATAAATCAGAAATTTGTCGATCTTGTCAGAGCTTCGGGCGGAAACAACAAAAAGCGCCATCTGCTTATTGCGGGCTATGCTACGGATATTTCCCTCACCTGCGACGAGCTTTACAAAATGCCCGTGGACCCCGAAAACCGCTGCGCTGTTTCGGTACATTACTACACTCCCTCCACCTTTGCTATCCTTGAAAAGGACGCTTCCTGGGGCAAGTGCAGGAAGGACTGGGGAACCGACGCGGATATGGCTGAGCTTGAAAAGAATATGGATATGATGAAGGAGCATTTCGTTGACAAGGGTATTCCCGTCATCATCGGAGAATACGGCTGTCCCGTAAAAAACAAGGACAAGGACTCCATTAAAAAGTATCTTACAAGCGTTTGCGAAGTTGCCTACGACAGGGATATGTGCCCCGTTCTGTGGGACGTTACAGACGCATTCTACAGCCGCACCGAGTGCAGCTTCAAGGACAAGGACATTCTTAAAGGGCTTATGGACGTTAAGAACTGAGAAATAAATTACCAGAAAGGATATGTCAGTTATGTCATTCAAAAAAACAGCAGCGCTATGCACCGCACTTTGTTTAACAGCTTCTATGACCGCCTGCGGAGGAAGTGCAGAAGAAGGAGACCACGGCTATCTTCTTGAAGAAGAGACCACCACCGCATTCACCGTTGAGATAAACACCGAGACCCTTGCTCCCGAGCAGGAGGAGCAGGTTAGCGCTCTTGCCGATACGCTTACGGGCGAGCTTGAGAACAAGACCATCAAGTGGCTTTCCTTCTATGACCCATGGCACCCTACCGGTCTCGGAAACACCAAGCCCGTTTCAGTTGAGCTTTTTGAAAAGAAATACGGCGGAAATATCGAAAGCTTTTCCACTACCTGGGCAAATCAGTACAGCGACCTTTCCACATATATTTTAGGCGGCGAGGGAATAGACTTCTTTCCTGCTTCCGAGGCTGTTCCCAAGTGTGTTATTTCGGGAATGACACAGTCCTATGACCCCTATGTGGACTGGAGCAGTCCTCTGTGGGAAAGCGTGAAGGAGCTTAACGAAATGTTTGCCATCGGAGGACAGCATTACCTTATGGCTTGTCAGGCAACCGAGGGATATGTTGTGTATTACAACCGAAAGACTATCGAGGAAATGGGCTTTGACGACCCCAAGGAGCTTTACGAAAACGGCGAATGGACTCTTGATAAATTCAAGGAAATGCTTCTTGAATTTGTGGATAACGACTCGGAGCGGTACGGTCTGGACGGCTGGTTCAATGCTACTCCCCTTTATCTGGCAAGCGGCGTGCCTGCGGTTTCGATCTCTGACGGAAAGCTTATCAATAACCTTAATGACCCTTCATTTGAAAGAGCTATGCAGTTTCAGTATGAGCTGAACAAAAACGGTCTTGTGCTTGACAAGTCTCTGTTCAACTGGTCACCTCAGATACAGTTTATGGGCGAGGGCAAGGAGCTTTTCTACATAGGCGGTCTTTATGAGATAGAGCAGGCTCCCGATATATGGACAAAGAATTTCGGCTCTCCCGAGGACGTTTTCTTCGTTCCTGTTCCCAGAGACGATAAGGCTGACAAGTATTATTACAATGCTGAGATAGACTGCTACAATCTCTGCAAGGGCGCGGGAAATCCCGAGGGCGTTGCAAGATTTATGGAGTGCATTATCGCCTCCTATGACGATGAAAATTCTATTCAGATAAATAAGGATAAGCACAAGTCCGACTACGGCTGGACCGATGAAATGCTTGAGATGAAGGACGAGGTGAAGAGACTCACCTCCGAAAATCCCGTAAGAGATATCTACGGCGGACTTCCCACCGATTACGCAAATCTTGTAAGCGACACCATAAATCAGCCTCTCCAGGGCAATGACTGGTATTCGGTACGTGACGCGGCTTTTGACGCTATTGACCTGGGTATAAATGACGCCAACGATCAGGTTGCGGCTCAGCTTCAATAATTCTTTATTTTCTTCTTTCCTTATGATCCCCAAAACCGAAAGACTGCACCGAAAAAACGGGCGGTCTTTTCGGGCAGTTACAGAAAGGACGGTAAATCAACATGAACCCATATCTCCCCCGTTACGAATACATTCCCGACGGCGAACCCAGAGTTTTCGGCGACAGGATATATGTTTACGGCTCTCACGATAAGGCAGGCTCGGACAGCTTCTGCGATTTTGTTTTAAAATGCTGGAGCGCTCCCCTGTCAGACCCCACAAAATGGGTATGTCACGGCGATATTTTCCATACGAGAGCCGACAGAGATCACCCCTCCGACATTGACTGGAACGGCGACAATACTCAGCTTTTTGCTCCCGATGTTATAGAGGGTCCGGACGGAAAATATTATCTGTATGCTTATATCGTAAATGCAAGGGGCTGTGTTGCCGTAAGCGACAGACCCGAGGGTCCCTTTAAGCTCCTTTCAAAATACAAATACACCATTCCCGATGAGGTGTGCTGCAATGGCTGGTTCATTGACCCGGGCGTGCTGGTGGATGATGACGGCAGAACATATATTTACTGCGGCTTTGAGCGTTCTTTCCTTGCGGAAGTTAACAGCAATAATATGTACGAGATAATCGACGGCAGCTGCATTGAGCATTTTATCCCCTGCACAGAAACGGCAGAAGGCGGATTTACCGAAAAGGAGTCTCTTTTTTATGAAGCCTGCTCACCGCGGAAAATAAACGGCGTTTATTATATGATATACTCGCCCAAGCGGGGCAGCCGCCTTGCTTATGCCACATCTGACAGCCCCACGGGTCCTTTTACCTATCGGGGATATATCGTTGACAACGGAACAGATTATCCCGGGGGCAACAATCACGGCTCTGTGGCTTGCATAAACGGGCAATGGTATGTTTTCTATCACCGCATGACAAACGGCACCATAATGTCAAGAAGAGGCTGTGTCGAAAAAATAGAGATACTCCCCGACGGCACTATCCCTCCCGTTGAAATGACCTCTCTGGGCTTTGAGGACAGCCTTGACCCTTATGAGATAACTCCTGCGGACATTGCCTGCGTTCTGAAGGGCAGCGCATTCATTACCGAGAGAAATGTGTTTGACAGGGCGGTAATAAATATTCAGGACGGCGATGTTATCGGCTACAAGTATTTTGATTTCGGCGAGGACAATTCAAGCAAAACTATGGAATTTGCCGCAAAGATCAAAGGCACGGGCTGCAACTGTCATATGCACATTTTTGCGGACGATGAGGAGATAGGCGTCTGTGATATCGGTCAGGACGGCGGCGCAGTAAAAACTGTTGTGAAGGCTGTTACGGGCAGACGGGCGGTTTATTTTAAGATCTCGACCGACTACAGCGGCTGGACTGCCGAATATTTCAAGGGCAGGAGCCTGTTTGAACTGAGCGAATTTGTATTTATGAAATAGTTGAAAAGCGGTCAAGGCTATGGTATAATATTTATTATACCAATGAATATCGGAGTGATGTTAATGGAGCTCGGCACTATCGGATACAATTACAGCCACGATGCGGATTTTGTTATGGACAGACCAAACGGTCCCGGCTGCTGGCTTATGCTTGTTATCAAGACTCCTGCGCTGTTTGAGCTAAGCGGCAAAAGCTTTTCTGTCAGGGAAAATTCCTTCGTGATAATATCACCCGACACTCCCTGCCGATACAGGGCGTCGGGTGATACATACACAGATGACTGGATCTATTTCAGTGCGGACGAAGATGATGTGAGTCACTTTGGTGAGCTTAGCATTCCCATAAACGAGCCTGTATATCTGGGAGATGCCGAGCCTGTTTCGCATATCGTGCATATCCTTGCCTATGAGCATTACAGTGCAGAGCCTTGTCATATTGAGCTTGAGGAGCATTACACCGAGATACTGCTGTTGTCCGTAAGCAGGACTATCCGTTCGGGAGCGCATATTTCCTCGAAAATGTTCTTAGAAAAAAATCATCGTATGACACAGCTGAGGACCATTATTCATACCGACCCCGAAAGGACAATGAGCATTGACGAGATGGCGGCTTCCGTGAATATGAGCCGCTCGGGATTTCAGCATTTATATAAAAAAATGTTTGGTATCAGCGTGATAAACGATGTGATAAACGGCAGGCTGGAACGTGCAAAAAGGCTGCTTTCCTCCACCGACCTGACCGTTTCGGAAATAGCTTCAAAATGCGGCTACACCACCGAATACAACTTTATGCGGCAGTTCAAAAGCAGGACGGGCAAAACTCCCACCGAATACCGCAGACAGATATGATTTACTTACCGCCGAACGCACGGCGGTTTTCTTTTTTTGCATTGCCTATAATTCCAATGTATCCGACGGCGGAAGGCAATGTTCATTTCTGCACACATAATATGTGGTCCTGCCGTTAATAAGGGGATAATTTTTGCTTTCGGAGGTCACAGATATATTTGCAAGCAGCGGCAGCCGTTCTTTTAGCTCGGTCAGGTCAGTATTTTCCTTTGTAACGACAGTGATATGCGGGGGCGGAGCATCATATATCAGCTTTGCGGTCAGGAACATACTGTACCCCGACGGATACCTTTGCGCTTGAGCGGACATAAAGGCAAGCTGCTTTTTTGCAAGCTCGTTATACTCCTTCTTTTCCGTCAGCTGATATAGCCGCACAAGGTCATATGCCATAAGGGAATTGCCGCTCGGCAATGCGCCGTCGTAGGTTTCCTTCGGGTTCATAAAATGCTCGCTGCTGTGGACTTCACATAGGAAGATATAGGATTCATAAATAATCTTCCTATTGACTTTTTCTGATATTTGCAGTATAGTTATTACATAATCATAAAACGTGAAATTAAGAGCATTACGCAGAGGAATGAAAAAATGAAGCCATTAAAAGACAGCATTAGAAATGATCTGGCAAAGAAATTCGGATTTTCGCCTGAGGAGCTTGTTTTTCTCGCAGGCGGCAGAGAGGACAGCGACGGTATTGTTTTCACTGTAAATAAAGCCGATAAGAAGCAGGTATTCAAAATTTCACAGGCGGCTGATGAAATGCGGGCAAAAAATATTCTGAGATTTGCCGATTTCTTAGGGAACAGCGGAATTTATGTCGGCAGACCGCTAAAAAACCAAAACGGGAACATTTTCGAGACGGCAAAAGACGGGGATATTTTGTATTTAGCCACATTAATGGAATTTATAAACGGACGAAATCCCGATGCAAATGAACTAATAAATAATAAAAAGCTTGTCTATGAGTGGGGCAGGCTTACAGGCAAGCTGCATAAGGCTGCAAAGGCTTATCCCGTGTGGAAAAACTCCCGTGAGGACGATGAGCGGTTTGGTTTTGAAGCCGAAATAGATTCCTTTATTGAGATGTCACCGAATGATAATATCAGGGATAAGTGGCTTGATATGAAGAAAAAGCTCAAACAGCTCCCTATTGACAGGGACAGCTATGGATTTATCCATAACGATAATCATCAGATGAATATACTTACATCGGAAGAAGGCATTGCAGTTATTGATTTTGATTGTGCGGAATGTCATTTTTTTGCAAATGATATCCTTCTGCCGATACAGGGGCTTTTATTTGATGTGAGCGGCGGAATGATGAGTCCTATTACGGATATGGAGGTGCTGAAACGGTTTTATTCTTGTTTTCTGGAAGGCTATTTTACAGAAAACAGGATAGACGATCTCTGGCTCCGAAATCTCGGTATATTTCTTGAATATCGCAGACTGCTCATTTACACTGTAATGCAGGACTGGCTGTCAAATGATAAAGCGGCTGATGAGGCTTTTCTCAATATGATAGAAAATCCCTGCGAGCTTTGTATTGAAATATAACAATGAAAGAGCTTATCCTTGCTTTCAATCGGTGCTTCTCAATAATGTAAAATCGGATCACACAAGACTCTGAACCATCGCTGTCCAAAGGCGAAGAGGGTGGGCAGGCAAAAGCATATTTATCGGAATAAAATGATTTACAGCGTGCAAAAAGACTGATGCGGCATGGGAAATGTCCTTTGCCGCATCAGTCTTTTTATATTACACTATTATTTGTATGCTTCAAGCATTGCATCAAGGAGCTCGGGGTAGTGGATAGTTTTGGGGAGCCTGTATATCATACCGAAATTCTCGCTGCCGACCTTTGTACCGCCGTTGTCCCAGAGTACGCAGGGAATGCCGAGAGAAGCAGCCTTGCCGCAGTAATCCTTTGCCCATGCAACTCTGTCCTCAAGATTATCCTTGTTAGTCGCACCGAATTCACCGATTACTACGCCATAGCCGTTTTCGATGAACTTCTTGCTGAGGTTATCCATAAAGTTAAGCTCACCCGATTTAGAACCGTCCCATACCTTGTATCCCTTATCGTTCATAGCAAAATCATAAGGAGAATATGCATGAACGGAAACCATCAGTCTGTTCTCTGCGGTGTCAACAGGCATCTCAAAAGCAGCGTTGAGGGCATTCTGAGGTGCAGCAGCATTACTGGGGACCATAAGGAAACGTGTCTTGTTGTAACCCTCGCCTGCACGAACGGTATCAACAAATATCTGATTATACTTCACGATAGTCTTAATGGAAGCAACGCCTTCTGCATCGTTGTCCTGGAACCACCATTCCTTGTTGGTGCCTGTAAGTCTGGGCTCGTTCATAGACTCGAATATCAGTCTCTCGTCATAATCCTTGAAATTCTCGGATATCTGAGTCCATATTGATTTAAGATACTTCTCCCCTTCTGCGAATTTCTCCTCGGTGGGATAATAGTAGTCGCAGTCATGATGTGAATTGAGGATTATGTAAAGTCCGCTTTCAACCGCATAATCAACGACCTCATTGACGCGTGCCATCCATGCAGGGTCAATGGTGTAGTTTTCATCGGTGGTATGCTGCCCCCAGGAAACGGGGATCCTTATGGTAGTAAAGCCGGACTCCTTAACAAACCCTATAAGCTCCTTGGTAGTCTTAGGCTGACCCCACAGGGTTTCCGAATCAAGACTGCTGCTTGTAACAGCGTCAAGGGTGTTGCCCAGATTCCAGCCCAGCTTCATAGACTTTGCATAGTCAACAGCGTTGTCTGCTATAGCGATCTCGGGGAAGGTCACCTCGGATACAGCAGCATTTGTTACATCAGCTTCACCGTTATCGGCAGGCTTTTGGGCAGCCTTGCCGCAGCCTGTGAAAACTGCCGCTGTCATAGCAGCGGACATTATCATTGCAAGTATTTTTTTCATATAAGCACTCCTTAATTTCCTCAGTCTGAACCGTAGGAATATACTACCTATAGTATACCACAAGTGCGGTAAGATTGGTATAAATATTCAGTTCGTAAATTGTAAATATCTGTTTAAGTAAACGTTTAATATCCCTACAAACAGAACTGACTGCATAGATCATAATATCCTCATTTCCGATTTACAGTATTCGCAAACGGTCAGATCGCCGTCATTCGGAGCGCCGCAGTGGGGGCAGGTTATCAGGTATTTGCCGATAATATTATGGAATGCAGTTTTGTCCTTCCGGCAGAGTTCCTTATAATGCTCAATAGTTTTTTCAGCCCATAAGCGTTTTATTATTACGGCTTTAAGCGAGGACAGAATATAAATCAGGGCATACAGTCCTGCTGCGGCAAACTGGCTGTAAAAAATTATGTCATCAACGGTCATAAACACAGATGTTGTTTCGTCCATAGTGCTTTCAAAGAACGGGATAATCAGCTCGTAGGATATATTGAACAAGGCATTAACTATAAATACCATCAGGAGAATTATCCCCAAAGTTTTTTTCTCAATCAGGAAGGGCAGCTTTTGAACCTTATGAAGTTCTTTGACATATGGGTCATTCATATTAAGCTCAAAATCCCTGCCGGATACCCAAGTCCCGTTAAATATATATGTACCCGGCGGGACTTTCTTTTTCAGCGCCTTTTTGTATTCCGGGTGCCTGGTGTACTGCATTATCATTCATCTCTTTCGTGGCTAATGATCTCGATCGACTGCATTGTATCTTCGTCGGTATATCGCTCTAATACGGTATTGATTTGCGATTTACTATTAAAGTATATATCATCGAAGAAATAAAAGTGTTAACAAAAGATTAACATATACAAATCGCAGCAATTATAGAAAGCAAGACATTCACCGGCAGCTGCCGAAAGTCCTGCAAGACCTGTTACGACACCTGCCAGGAATCAAACATAACTCCATCGGATATTACGAAATAAATATCGTTTACTCCGCTTATTTTAGAATTGAATTTGTTATAAACAGTTGTCATATCACCGCAGTTAAATCCGAGGGAGGCAATAGGTTCACCCTCAATTCCGCCGATGTAAATATCCATTCTGCCCTTTCCCTTGACCTTTGCGGCGAAATACTCCGGAGATTTGCCGAGATCAACTCCCCGAACGCATATCCACGATGCCTTTCCGTCTCCGCTGCCGCTTATAACGGTCACTGCCTCCTCATTCTGCTCATATGAGATATTGGAGCAGGCTGCGATAGTTGTTGCCTTTACGGGCTGATACGGGTCGAGATCTTTTATCTGAGATACGCCTGCTTTGGTGGCTGAAACCTTTTCAATAGTGATCGTACCCTCGTCAACAATGGCTTCATTTACACACAGGCTTCTGAATCCGCCGCTTGTTCCGAGACTTTTCTGAGGAAACAGTGAATGATAGAAAAGATAATATTTTTCCCCATATTTCTGAAGATGTGTGTGATTATTGCTGTATTCAAGTCCTTGTTCACCGGGGTTTTTGAAATAATAGTCACGATATACCCAGCTTTCGGGGTCAAGAGGTGTTTTTGTTGTCATATATGCCATACTGCAGGTCGGAGGTGCAGAAACGCCCTTGATGTCCCATTTAAGGATATGCTTTTCCCAGTCGGTATTGTAGGTATATACATAAGTCCCGTTGATGAAATTAAGCTCGCCGGCTTCAAAATGAAATTTTGACGGTATTTTTGTTATCTTGCTGTCAAGGCTTATCATATCGCTGCCCAGCTTAACAATTCTTGCGCTGTCCGTTCCGCCGCCGAATGAAAGCCAGCCTGTACCCTTATCGTCAATGCATACGCCCGGGTCAAAGGGAATTTTGCAGCCTGCAAGACCGGGAGTATGTCCGTCAATGAGCGAGTGCCCCAGCGGGTCGCTCCAGGGACCTGTCGGAGATGTTGCGGTGATAACGCCTGTTCCCCAGCCGCTGTTTGAAAAGTACATATAAAAATGCGTCAGTCCGTCCTCTTCCTCACGGGAAACTATGGACGGTGCCCAGGAAGCAATTATCCAGGGGCATATCTCGCCCACATTTATGCGGCCGTGATAGGTATAATTCACCATATCGTCCGTTGAAAGCATTACAAGTGACTTTATATGCTCGTAGGTGTTTTCGCCGTCCGCTCCTACCACCTCATACTGCTGCTGATCGCAGGTGCCGTAGATATACAGCCTGCCGTTATATTCGATCGATGTTGGGTCGGCGCAGAATACATTTGAGATAATAGGATTTGTATTCTTCGGCTCCTTTGATCTTATTTCGCTGATATTTTCGATTTTTGCTCCTGCCGCTCCCGACATTACTGTCTTTCCTCCCAGAGAAAATGAATTTGCCTCTGCTTTGCCGCAGCCGCAAAGTGTAAATATAAGGGCTGCAGCCACAGATGCCGCCGCAATTTTTGCAAATGATCTTTTTATTTTCATAGCTGTTTTTCCCTTCTGTTTTATGATGCATTATTATGATATACATAGAAAAATTCCCCAAATTTATCATACCATAAAATTATAGCATAAAAAACCAAGCTCTGCAATCCGATTTTTATTTTCCCTTGATCAATAATTGCGCTGTGTCGCTTAATATTATCATCAAACCGCAAAAAATGAACATTGACACAGGATAATCAGCACAATTTTTCTTGAATAAAAAAGCTGTGTATGGTAGAATATCTGCAAAGAAATCATTTTTGTGCGGAGATGAAATTTATGATAAGAATAGCAGATACAGAAAACGGCAAGGTCAGGGGACTTCCCGCTGCCGACCCGAGGGTAACATCATTCAAGGGTATTCCCTTTGCTGCACCGCCGATCGGAGAAAACCGCTGGCGTGCGCCTCAGACCTGCAAAAATTGGGACGGTGTTCTTGATGCATATGCCTTTGCGCCTATCTCTATGCAGGACGTTCCCGGGCTTGGAACGGATATTTACTGCCGTGAATGGCACGTTGACCCCGAAATTCCTATGAGCGAGGACTGTCTTTATCTTAATGTCTGGACAAATGCAAAGAGCACAGATGAAAAGCTGCCTGTTCTTGTGTGGTTTTTCGGCGGCGGCTTTCAGTGGGGATATACCTCAGAAATGGAGTTTGACGGGGAACGTCTCGCAAGACAGGGAGTTGTGGTCGTGACCGTCAATTATCGCCTGGGCGCATTCGGATTTCTTGCTCACCCCGAGCTTTCAGCCGCTCAGCCCGACGCTCCCTGCAATTTCGGCAGCCTTGACCAGCAGGCAGGACTTCGCTGGGTCAAAAGAAATATTGATCATTTCGGCGGCGACCCCGATAATATTACCATTGCGGGTCAATCCGCGGGCGGCGGAAGTGTTCTTGCTCAGATGGCGTGCAAAGATAATGAGGGGGCTTTCAATAAAGCGGTAATTTTCAGCGGAATGTTCCGCAGTCCCTATGAACCTGATCCCATTTTTATTCCCCTTTCCCTTGAACGGGCAGGAAAGCTTGGCGAAGAATTTTTCGGCTTTATGGGCGTTTCTTCACTTGAAGAGGCAAGAAAGCTGGATGCTGAATTTATCAGAGATAAATATTCCGAGTTCAGAGGTGCAAAAAATGTTATGTTCTGCATTGTCCGGGACGATAAATTCTGCACGGGAGACGCTATGAAGGCATTCTATTCGGGAGAACGCATCAGAATTCCCGTTATGGCAGGAAATACGGGAGATGAATTTGTAGAGGGAATAAATGCCGAAAATATTGACGAGCTGAGAAATAAAGCCAAAAAATATTTCGGTGATAATGCGGATAAATTCCTTTCCTTTGACGAAGCGGTGAAAAAAACAGCCTGCGGATATGCAGCTGTCAGTCACCCCGAAATAGGTGTGAAATCGGCTTTTATCAGCGAAAGCAGACTTGAAGACCCTCGTGACTGCTATTATTACCGCTTCATACCCGATATTCCCGGCGATGACCACCCGGGAACATTCCATTCGGTTGATCTCTGGTTCTTTTTTGAGACTCTTGCAAAATGCACCCGACCCTATTCAGGCAGGCATTATGACCTTGCAAGACAGATGAGCAGCTACTTTACAAACTTCATCAAAACGGGAGACCCCAACGGCATGGACAACAACGGCGAGCCACTCCCCCATTGGGATAAATATACCCACAAAAACAGAGCCGAAATGCTCTTTAAATCGGACGGCGCAAAGCCCGCCGAAACCGAAAGCGAATTTGCTTCATTCCTGATAAACGAAATAGTCAGTAGAGAAAACGGAGGTATCACTAAATGAGTAAAAAACCTGCATTTAATCCATATCTGCCAAGCTGGGAGTATATTCCCGACGGCGAGCCTTATGTATTCGGGGACAGAGTTTATATCTACGGCTCACATGATTTTTATAATGGCTATGTTTTCTGTATGGGTGATTATTTGTGCTGGTCTGCGCCTGTTGACGATCTGGGAGACTGGCGGTGCGAGGGTGTTATTTACGGACGCTGCGATGACCTTATGAACAAGGAAGGAAAGATGTGTCTTTATGCCCCCGATGTGACTGTGGGACCCGACGGACGGTATTATCTTTACTATGTTCTTGACAAGGTTCCCGTTATGTCTGTGGCAGTATGCGACACACCTGCGGGCAGATATGAGTTTTACGGATATGTACATTATCCCGACGGAACAAGGCTTGGCGAACGTGAGGGCGACGAGCCCCAATTCGACCCGGGAGTTATCACCGAGGGGGAAAATACATATCTTTACAGCGGCTTCTGCGGAAAGGGTGACAGGAGCCGAACAGGCTCGAGAGCTGTTATCCTTGACAAGGATATGCTCACCGTCAAGACCGAGCCTGTAACCGTTATTCCCGGCTGCGAATACAGCAGCGGTACGGGCTTTGAGGGACATGCTTTTTTTGAGGCTTCGTCTATCCGCAAGGTGGATAACAAATATTATCTCATATATTCCTCCGAAGTCATGCACGAGCTTTGCTATGCTGTAAGCGACAGTCCCCTTGAGGGCTTTGAATACGGCGGGGTGCTTATCAGCAATACCGATCTGCACATTGACAGCTACAAGCCTGCCGAGCTGCCAATGGCAGCAGGTGCAAACAATCACGGCAGCATTATAGAGATAAACGGCGATTGGTACATTTTCTATCACCGCCACACAAACGGCACATGGTACAGCAGACAGGGCTGTGCGGAAAAGCTGGGGCTTAATGCTGACGGCTCATTCACTCAGGCGGAAATGACCTCCTGCGGACTTAACGGCGGTGCTCTTGAAGGAAAGGGCGAATATCCCGCATATCTTGCCTGCAACCTGTTCACCGAAAAGCACTCGTTATACATCGGCGAGGAGGGCGCTCCGAAAATCATGCAGGACGGCAGAGACGGTGATGAGGAAACAGGCTATATCGGAAATATCACCGATGGTGCAGCAGCAGGGTTTAAATTTTTTGACTGCAGGGGTGTGAGCAGGATATCCGTTACCACGAGGGGCTATGCTCAGGGAAAATATGAAGTGAGGACGAAATGGGACGGAGAGATCCTTGGGGAGATATGGGTGGAATTCAGCAATGTCTGGGAAACAAAGAGTGCTGATATCAGGCTTCCCGATGGCGTAAATGCAATTTATCTCACTTTCAGAGGGAGCGGTAATTCTATGCTAAAATCCTTTACTCTTGAGTAAAATGTATCGGTAAAATTTTCGTTCGGACGATATTACAAATTCGGATATAAAACAGCTGCCCGATTCCAAGCGGAACGGGCAGCTGTTTATGGATTTGCCTGAGCTGACGGGTGTACGGCTTGAGGCAAGGAAGGATAACACTTCGCTGTTTATCAACAATTTTCTTCTTTCCGCCGTACCGGCTCCAACCAATTTTTTACATTTTCATTATATCATACTATAGCATTATTTTCAAGATGATTTTACATAATACCCTTCCGAAAAGTGTTATTTATGGCGCAGTTCTTTCTTCCGGTTGATTTTTTTGTATGAATATGCTATAATACATAATTATAGATCACACGGCTGAGGAATTTTGAAGATAGCACAAATTCAGAAGAAAATAAATTATTACATCTCTATAATAGAACTATGTAAAGGAGAGATGTAATTATGGAAATAAAGGAAATCAACGAAAATAAGCTTCAAACAATTCTCCGGTTTTCCGTCCCAAGCATTATAGCGATGCTTTTGCAGACGGCGATTACAATAACCGACGGCTATTTTACTGGAAATTATGTGGGTGAAAATGCACTGGCTGCGATAAATCTTGGATTGCCAATACTGTATTTTTACCTTGGTGTCGGACTATGTGTAGGTGTGGGTGGTTCTGTGATATGCGGCAGACTGCTTGGGGCAAAGGATAAACAAAAGGCTTCCGAAGTGTTTTCGCAAACTGTTGTTACAGCCGCAGTTATATGCATACTAACATCACTTGCGGTATTTCTGCTGTTCTCCCCTATCCTGAAAGTACTGAGAGCGGACGGAGAACTGTCCGTTTACTTCACCGAGTATTACAGGATAATGCTTGTGAATTACCCGCTGATGGTTATAGGGACTATACTCGGAATGTTTATCCGTGCAGACGGAAAGCCTCAGGTGTGTATGCTTGTCAGTATCGTAAGCTGTGTTCTGAACGCTGTCCTTGATTACATCTTGGTCGGCAGATTAGCAATGGGTGTACAGGGAAGTGCTGTAGCTTCGCTCATTGTTCAGGTATTTGCAGTTATTGTGCAGCTTGGTTACTTTTTAAAACCGTCCATAAGCATAAGGTTCAGACGTTTCAGCTTTGACACGGCAGTGAATAAGGAAACATTTTTCAATGGTTCGTCTGAGTTTATCGGTGAGATGGCAAGCGCGATATCAATGTTTGCATTTAACTATGTGCTGATGAAATATGTGGGAACAGAAGGCGTTGCCGCATTTACGATACTTGGCTTTGCGGTTTACGGATACAGCATGATTGCCATTGGTTTCGGTCAGGGAATTACTCCACTTATAAGTATCTGCTGGGGTGCAAAGGAACAGAAAACTGCAATGGAGCTGCGGAGAATAACGAATAAAATATTGTTCATTATCGGTTTGATATTTGCAGTGTTCTTTTTTGTCTTTGGAAAGAGCTATGCAGGTGTGTTTGGCTGCAGCGGCAGTGTGGCAGATATGGTATCCGCAGGATTTCGGATCTACGCTGTAACATTTCTGTTCATGGGATATGATGTGATAAACTCCATGTATTTTACAAGCTGCGGTGATGCTTTGAGTTCGGCACTTATCTCATCTCTGAGAGGCATTGTTCTTCTCCTTGCATTCACATTCATCTTCCCTGCGATCTGGGGAATGACGGGAGTATGGCTGGCAGCTCCGACCACAGAGGTTTTAACAGCTGTCGTTTCGGCAGGCTTGATAATGAAACAAAAGAAAATGATCGAAAGCAGGTGATATGGAAGTGGAAGAGAAAGACAGCACTACGATAAGAAGTGCTGTTATCAACAAAGCAATAAGCTTTATCTTTGACAATATTGAGGAAGATATTACTGTAGATGATGTGGCGAAGCATTGCTGTTATTCGAAATATCATCTTATGCGAATGTTTAAAGAGGATACCGACGAGGCTCTGTATCAGTTTATCAAGCGTGTTCGTCTTGAAAGAAGCGCCTGGAGGCTCAAAGTCGAGAAGGATAAAAGCATTACGGAAATCGGCGTTGACTATGGGTATTCTTCCTCAAATTTTGCAACAGCATTCAAGAAGCATCTGAATGTATCTCCGGCAGATTTCAGAAAGAAAAGCGAGCAAATGGTACAGCAAAGCTCATTTTCACATGGAATATCAATTGACGAGCTGGAAGGGTCGGAAGATCTGATAACTGTGGAGCAGCTTGACAGTTATCCGGTCATATATGAGCGCAGGAAAGGCAATTATCATGATCTGCCGGAGGAATGGTGCAGGTTTATCAGAAAGTATGAGCATCTTTCCACAAAAGATACGCTTTATATTGAAGCTACCATTGACGACCCAACCATTACAGATGAAAACAGATGTATGTATGAACTGTGCCAGACAATTTCTCCCGATCACCCTGCCCTGAAAGAGGATAACAGTCTTTTAACGCACACTTTTGAAGGTGGAAAATATGCGGTCTACCACTTTAAGGGATTTCCGCAGTTTTTGTTTATGGTATATCAGGAGGTGTTCTGCAGATGGCTTTCAAAAACAGGAAATCAGCTTGATGACAGACCCATATTCGATATATACCGGAATGTGAGAGAGGACGGATACATGGAGATAGATATTTGTTTTCCACTGAAATGAATAACGTTTTGAATAATTACAAAAGCTCATACATATAAAAATGAATTCAAGGAAAGATAAAAAAATGCAGAAAAAGCTTAAAATTTTCAGTCGGATATGCTTCGGTATAGCAGTTGCTTCACTTATGATCGGGGCGTCCTTTCACGGGTACAGAATTCACCCCGAAAATGCGGCAAATTACAATATCGGCGTTGCTATGGGTATTATAATGATCACTGCGTTTGCAGTTTTTCTGTTGGCAGGGATCATTCTGACAATTATCGGGAAAAGGAAATAGGGTCCATATTTTGCAGAAGAAATATCTCTCTGTAATGCATCTTACCGTCCAAAAATGCAGCTTGCCCCAAAAAAGTTGAAATCAGTCCTGCTGTAAACTATACTTATATTATCATCAGAAAGGAAGAGGATAATATGGGTATGATAATTCTTACGGCTCTGATACTTCTGGAGCTGGCATTTATGATCCGGAACATTGCAGAAAGCGATCTTCACCGAAAAGAAAAAGCGGTAAGTGCCATTGCTATTTTTGTTATATTTGTGACGCTCTGCCTTACAGGCGTTGTGGATTGGGGCTTCAGATATTATATTTTCGGCTTTGCGCTGGCTATGCAGTCGGTAATTGCCGTAATAAGGCTCATTAAGCAGGATAAAACCGAAACGGCAGTCAAGGTCATCGGCAAGTCTGTGGGAAGATTTGTGGGCAAAACTATTCTCTACACAACAGCTCTATGTCTTGCTATAATTTGCCCTCAGTTTACCGAGCCGGAGCCTACGGGACAGTATAATGTGCTTGAGGCAAAATACACATGGACGGATGAGAGCCGTGCCGAAACCTTTACCCGGACAGGCGAAAACCGCAAAATAACCGTTCGTGTATGGTATCCCGAAAACTGCCACGAAAAAACTCCGCTGATACTTTTTTCTCACGGAGCATTCGGATTTTCAGGCTCAAACTACTCCACCTGCACCGAGCTTGCCTCCCGAGGCTATACGGTTGCGGGAATAGACCATACTTATCACGCGCTTTTCACTGCCGATACCGAAGGAAATATTACCATAGCGGATATGAAATTTATCAACACCGTAATGGAGCATAACGCCACAGATGACCCCGAAAAGGAATATACCGATAACAAGGAATGGCTTGACCTTAGAGTTAAGGATATTAACTTTGCCCTTGACACTATCATAGGTCTGTCCGAAAGCGGAGACCCTGTTTTCGCAAACACGGACACTGCAAAGATAGGCATTTTAGGTCATTCCTTAGG
This sequence comes from Huintestinicola sp., assembly GCF_051882455.1. NCBI lineage: Bacteria > Bacillati > Bacillota > Clostridia > Eubacteriales > Oscillospiraceae > Huintestinicola > Huintestinicola sp. The sequence continues at coordinate 88,721 of NZ_JBJERV010000032.1, forward strand.
CGGAGCGGCGGCAGCTCAGACCGCAAGGAGCAGAAGCGACATTTCCGCCGTAATAAACCTTGACGGAACGCTTTCGGGCGATGAAACTGCATTTGAAAACGGTGCTTCTGTATTTACCGACGAACCTTTCCCCGTTCCCATGCTGGTGATCTACAGTCAGTATCTTTATGACTTAGCTGCCCAATACGAAAGTGAAGGGTATGAATATGTGAACTTCAATACCGAGAGAATTTCGGATAATGTGATATCCACCTGCTTTAAAAAATCGGGACATCTTAATTTCACCGACCTGCCGCTTTTCTCGCCGATGCTTGGAAAAGCACTGGGAAATATGGGTACGGGCGATATCGACAGCCTGTACTGTATAAACACAATGAACAAGCTTACGGGGGATTACTTTGACTATATTTTAAAGGACGGAGAGAAACCCAAAATTGAAAAGGAATACTAAAATATGAACGTTATCATCAGAAATGTGGACAGCAAGGAAAAGGAACAGGTAATAATCGAATGTATTGAAGTCACAGAGGAGGTGGAGCGTATCCGCCTCTTTGCGGAAAGCTCGGGACAGACCCTTAGCGGCAGTATTGACGGAAGGCTCTACAGTGTAAATATCGGGGATATTTACTACTTTGAGGCAGTGGACGAGCGGATATTCGCCTACTCCGAAAGCAAGGTTTTCGAAGTGAAGGGACGGCTGTACGAGATAGAGCGCAAGCTGTCGGAAAGCTCCTTTCTTCGCTGTTCAAAATCCACAGTAATAAACCTGATGAAAATAGAAAGCGTCAGCCCCGCACTTAACGGGCGTTTTACCGCTCATATGAAAAACGGGGAACGGGTAATAATATCAAGGCAGTATGTACCTGCGCTTAAAAAGGCGGTGCTAAAATGAATTTCAAGGAATTTCTTATAAAAAATGTAATGAACAGCTTTTTTATTTCTGTAACATTCATCTGCGTAGGAATGGCGATAGTCGGCAGCACTTTCGAGCCTGATAAACTTTTTTCCTACGGAGGATTTCTGGCTCCCATAATTTTCGGTATGGCGGCATCTTTTCCGTCGCTGGTGATGTATTCAAGGCACGAACTGACGGTCGGCGAGACGATCTTTCGCAAGATATTACATCTGCTTCTGCTGGAGCTTACCATAAACGGAATACTTTTCATTAACGGTGCACCGGTAAGTTTGTCCGTAACGATTTCACTGGCGGTAATGATTTTTGTCATAGATGTGGCAGTGAATATTGTAATGTACATCAATGACCTGCGCAGCGCAGAGCTTATAAATCGCGGGATACGTCAGATACAGTCCGAAAAAGAGAAAGAATAAATTCCGTTGTAAAATAAAGTGTGTTAAAACTTATTTAATTGTGGAGGTTATTTATATGAACAAAAATATTACAATTCGCCCGGAAGAGCATAAAGACTATAAAGATATTATTTCTTTGATTTTGCGTTCGTTTCAGGAAGGGACCGATTATTCCGACGGAACGGATATTATTGCATTGGTAGAAGAGATAAGGGATTCGGAATACTATATACCCGAATTGTCTTTTGTCGCAGAATTAGATAAAAAAATAGTAGGTCACTTTTTGTTTTCGAGATTTCCGTTATCTCCCACAAAAGATGGCGGACACGGCAATGCGGCAGATACGGAAATAGTAATGTTAGCGCCTGTATCTGTTCATGCGGATCATTTTCACCAAGGAATAGGGACCGCTATGCTGAATTTGGGAATTGAAAAAGTTAAGGAGATGGGCTTTAAGGGTATAACCGTTGAGGGGAATTTCCGCTTTTATAATCATGTAGGGTTCAGAACATCATCGGAATATAACATTTTTCCCACAAGCGGTATCCCGATGCAGGAACCAAGGTGCATGATGTGCCGGGAGACATATAAAGGCTCATTGGACGGCATACATGGGTTTATTGTTTATGATATGTATTTCAATGCATGATCAGATTTTATTGAGACGGTACAAGGTTTACCGCAAAAAATCGGATACCTGCAAAAAGTATTTTGCTTCCCGGATAATCGGGGTAAATTCCAAGCTCCGAATAGCCCATTTTTATCAAATGGTATGCCAGCGACCAGCCGGACGGGCGAGAGATATTGCTGACTGGCTTATAGGAAACAATCTGACCGTTGCCGCCACAAAGCGTTTCGGCGGATATAAGGAACTGCTGTCAGTAGGACGTGTTCAGACACCTACACTTGCACTTGTTGTTGAGCGTGAAAAGGAAATTCTCAATCATACAAAGTCGAAATTCTGGCGGATAATGGCAGGCTTTACGACTGTAAACGGTGATGTGTTTGAAGCCGAATACATTGAAGGCAAGATCACTAAGCTTGAGGATGCGGAGAAAAAGCTGTCCGAGTGCGGAAATGCCGATGGAATTGTGGCAGAGGTAAATACCAAGCACAAGAGCGAATCTGCTCCGCTGCTTTTCAATGCTACACAGCTGCAGATAGCAGCCAATAAAAAATTCGGCTGGGATTCGGACAAGACCACGAAGGTTATGCAGGACTTGTACGAACACAAGCTGATGACCTATCCCCGAACATCGTCCGAACATCTTACCGAAGCGATGATGTCCGAGGTTTCGGTGACTATCGGCAAGCTTATAAATATGCCCGAATATTCAAAATATGCGATCCCGAAGGACAGGTTGCAATGCTTCTCAAAAACGGCAGGACAGATGTGATAAAGGGTTTCAAGTCAAAGGCGGGCAAGGATTTTGACGCTGCGCTTGTTGTGAACAAGGAGACTCACAAAATTGATTTCGAGTTTGCAAGGCAGGAACCTATAGCGCCTCCGAGGGGAGGGTATTATCCCGATGATGCGGAGATTGAGTATTATGAGCCGGTCATTCCGGAGGAAATGAAATAGTATAGTTTTGAAAGGACGGTCATAAAAATGAACGATTTCGGCACATTCAGCTTGCTTTATCCCGATCACAATAACATCAGCATTTCAAAGCTTTCGGAAACCGCCTGTCACGATCTCGGGCTTGATAATATCTGCCGAAAGATTACCGACGATACAAAGGAACAGCGGCTGATAATGAATGTATTATCCGAAATGACCGCCGATCCCGATACAGCACTATACCGCCAGAAGATATTTGCGGATATTCTGCGGCTGCCTGAACTCAGAAAACGTATGACAGAGTTGTTTGACAAGGTTGAATTTATCCGCAATTTCGGGATTATGCACAAGGACTCGGACGAAAAGCTTGGGCTGTGGCACCTTATGCACAGGCTTGAAGATCTGAGCAATTACATAAAATGCGTGGAGGAAATGAGAGAATGTCTTGCCGAGGCAGATATAACCTCCGATGGACTGACCCGATTTAAAAATCATATTGATATGCTGTACAATGAAGCCTTCTTTGCGGAAATGAAAAAGGATATTGCTGCTTTGAAAATTACTGCTTCGGATATAAAAAGTGTGAACATCGGAATAAATGTAAATGAACGGTTTGAAGCAGTAAGTATGGGACTTGTTTCCATAAATGACAAGCCCTTCAAAAAATCGGGTATTATAAGCAATTTTGCCGATGCCATTTCCTTAAAGGATAAGATACAAAGCGGTACAGAGTGGAACGGTGATATGCATTACCATATGGTCGAGCAGGAAAAGGATAACGGTGCGTTTGTCTTTCTTGAGAAAACAGCTGCTGTTCAGGCTGCTCAGAACCCGCTTATGGACATAAGGACAAAATCAACTATCGTAAATATGCCCGAGGGTGACGGGGCAAATAATTCAACCTTCTATCTTGAAAATGTGCTGAATAAAATGCTTGATTCTCTGGTAAAAAAACTTCGTGACACCCTTACAAAATATGCGAATGTAGCAGTTGTGAACATTTCTCAGCTAATTCCCGAATTTGTGTATTATATCAGAACGGCTGAATTTGTGGAAAGCTGTATGGAAAAGGGCTTTCCGTTCTGCGAACCTCAGCTTTCGGGTAATGACAGCTGTTCAATGTGTGCAATGGGCTTTTATAATCTGAAGCTTGCAGTAAGCATTCCCGATAAAAATGACATCGTATATAACGATCTTATTTTTGATGATGAACATACAATTTATATTCTGACAGGCGCAAACAGAGGCGGCAAAACTACAGTTACGCAGGCTGTGGGGCTGATGTTTGTTCTGGCACAGGGAGGATTATTTGTACCTGCTTCGGAGTTTGTATATCGTCCTGCCGACTGCATATATACCCATTTCCCCGCCGATGAGGACAAGACGATGGATCTGGGAAGACTTGGTGAGGAGTGCATAAGGTTCAAGGAGATATACGGCAGCTGTACAAAAGACAGTCTGCTTTTGATGAATGAGACCTTCTCAACCACGTCCTTTGAGGAAGGTTACTTTATTGCTAAGGATTCTGTCCGGGCACTTTTAAAGAAGGAGGTCAGGACGATCTACAACACTCATATGCACAAGCTGGCTGCCGATACGAACGAGTTAAATAAGGCAGGCGGCAATGCAAAGGCTGCTTCGCTTATTGTAAAGAATGAGGGTAACAAGAGGTCATTTAAAATCGAGATTGCCCCGCCCGAGGGTATATCGTATGCTATGGATATTGCGGAGAAATATGGTGTTACTTATGATATGCTGGTGGGAGATTTGAAGTAAAAAACAGGCATTTTACACTTTATATGCCTTGCAGAAGTTATTTTCACACAAATGAAAAAAGCCCGTAAACTACGCTTGTACACGTAATTTACGGTTTTTTCTTCATTTATCACTATTATAGTATATACTTATTCTGTGGGTATTTGCGGATAATTGCTGTGATTTGGAATTCTTTTTTACGTTCTTTTTTGTTATTCCCACCACAAAAATATCCTGCCAAGTTCGGCGGTTCAAAGCTTGAATAGTGTCGTCACTCACCCTTGACAGGCGGCAAGCCTGCCTGCGGGTTCCTTCCTAACTCTTCAAGCTTTGCACTCGCCTCCTTTTGTCAGTCTATTTCTGTGTCTTGCTATAGTATCAATAATAATGGGAAATTTTTCAATGTTTATTCCATGCATAACATACCCCGCCATCGCCAATAATTTTAACAGATTATCGCAAAGGCGGGATTTTTTATGTACTATAACAAAGTCGATATCAGCGGCGTTGACACCTCGGGACTTACAGTCCTCAAAGAGTCAGAGAAAACAGAGCTTCTGAAAAAATGCCGCGCAGGAGACAAAAAAGCCCGCGAAAAGCTTATCAGCGGAAATCTTAGGCTGGTGCTCAGCGTTATCCAGAAATTTATGGGCAGAGGTGAAAATCCCGACGACCTTTTTCAAGTCGGCTGCATCGGGCTTATCAAAGCCATCGACAATTTCAATACCGAGCTTGATGTGAGATTTTCCACATATGCCGTTCCAATGACATACAGTAGTTGAAACCACGCAGAATCGAGGTTTTCACTATGTACATAACCAGACTCAGGGCTATTGATATTGCCATTTCGGCTATAAATCAGCTGCCCGATTCCAATGAGAACAGGCAGGCTGTCGAAAGGCTGTTAAACATAAAAAACGACTGCAAGGCAATTACCTGGACGAAAGAATCGGTGCGTCAGGCACTTGACGAATGGGCTAAGTCTCACGGGAGAAATCCCACCGTCACCGACCTCGTCGAGCCGAATATGCCAAAGGCTGTGACGATACAGAAGCTTTTTGATATGAAAGCAAGTGCGTTTTTGAATACATATTATACCACAGAAAAGAGAAAACCACAAAGCAGCAGATATTCTGTCCGTTCAAGGGAAGAATGGATAACGGATTTTATTTCGCAGTATAATTCTATTCGTCCCGTTTCGGCAAAGGAGTACAATGTTAAACGGGACAATGACAGTCCCACCTGGCTGACCGTTGCGAGATATCTTGGTGTGGCAACCTGGAAAGAGCTGCTTGAGGTGACGGGTGTGAAAAAAACTTCTTCCGAAAATGTATCGCATTTTACGGTTGAGCATACTTCTCCTGCTTATGAGAAGATAAGCAGGCTGCTTGAGAAACGCTGAGATGCATTAGTCGGAAACGGAGATTTTTATAATATCCTCATTTCCGATCTGCAGTATTCGCAAACAGTCAGATCGCCGTCATTAGGAGCGCCGCAGTGGGGGCAGGTTATCAGGTATTTTCCGATAATATTATCAAAAGCGTTCCTGTCCTTCTGACGGAGTTCCTTATAATGTTCAATAGTTTTTTCAGCCCAGGAACGCTTTATTATTACGGCTTTAAGTGAGGACAGAATATAGATCAGAGCATATATCACCGCTGCGGCAAACTGGCTGTAAAAGACTATGTCATCAACGGTTATAAACTGAGATGACATTTCGTCCATAGTGCTTTCAAAGAACGGAATAATCAGCTCGTAGGATATATTGAACAAGGCATTAACTATAAATACCATCAGGAGAATTATCCCCAAAGTTTTTTTCTCAATCAGGAAGGGCAGCTTCTGAGCCTTATGAAGCTCTTTGACAAACGGGTCATTCATATTAAGCTCAAAATCCCTACCTGATATCCACGTTCCGTTAAATATATATGTACCCGGCGGGATTTTCTTTTTCAGCGCCTTTTTGTATTCCGGATGCCTGGTGTACTGCATTATCATTCATCTCTTTCGTGGCTTATGGTCTCGATCGACTGCATTGTATTTTCGTCGGTATATCGCTCTAAAATGGTATTGCAATAAGGGCAGAACCTGTCGCCCTGTTCAACAGAAGCACCGCAGGAAGGGCAGACTTTGAGCGTGACCCTGTGTTCTCTCTCAGCTGCTTCTCTTTCGGCGTTAAGCTTTTCCTGAAGCTTATAATATTCGACAGCCTGCTTTGTTACTTCAAATTTGTATTTTGTCATCTTTCTGTTGTCAATTATGCTTTTAATTATAGGTATCAGGGCAACAAGATACTGACCCACATATAAGAAATCATCAATAAAGTCAAAAGCAACATCAGACATATCTATGCACTCAAACGGAATAATGAAAATTTCATATGGAAGATTTATCAGAGCGAACACAAACAGAAAGAAAGCTCCGGTAATTGCCATTGACATAGAAAGATAATGGATAACAGGAGGCTCTTTTTCTCTGATATGAGTATCCACTGTATCCTTGATGTATGGATATTTGTATGAATATGAAAAGCCGCCTGTTTCGTCATCATACCAAAGGGTCTCATATTCTCCCGTAGTATGCGCAGGTTTGGTTTTATACTGCTGGTCAGCCTTATACCCCTCGGGAGACGGAGCTGCACCTCCTCCGCTGTAGCTATGATAGCTGCTTCTGCTGCGTGAACGGCTGTGGCTATGTGAACTGCTTCTGTGACTGCTTCTATGGCTGCTGCTGCGATGATGGCTGCCCGAATGACGGCTTCCGTGGTGTCTGCCCATTTTATTTTCCCCCTTTATTAAAAGATCAACTTTTACACGGTTTGATACAAAACATCGTAAAATTCGCAAATCAAAGAATATTCTCGGGCTTCACCATTCTGCCTGTCCAGCCCATATCCGAAGCCCATTCCTTCATATATGACTTTTCTTCCTTGTCGGACCCGTTTATGGTCTGAAGGAATTCGCAGTATCCGCCGATACCGCCTACATCGTCCATAAGCGGCAGACCATCAGCCATTATGCATATGGGGCGGCGTTTTGATCTTACGGCGGAAAGCTTTGCGGATATTTCTTCAGAAGCAGGCTTGCCTTTGCTGCCTATAAATCCGTTTCCGGTGTGTTCAAATATATCGGTGCAGGTAATTTCAATTTCCCAGCCGTCACCGTAATCGTAGGAATACAGAAGCTTGTCAGACAGAGGAATAACCGTCTTGTCTGTTTTGCTGCACAGATCGTCGAATAACTGATCTGTTTCGGAGCATAACGACCTCAATTCCAAAGCTCTTTTGGAACTAAAATATTTTTCCTGCTTTTCCGACAGCTCGTCTATTTTGTCAAACTGCTCCATAATACGTTTATATAGAAAGAAATTTTCATTGTAAACAGTCTCGCTTGAGTCTATTTTCAACTCCGCAATGCTGCATTTTTTCACCGAAATAATATCCTCCACAGGAAGCCTTTCGAGAAGCTCTGTCATACTTCCTTCAAGTGATCTGTGAACCTCGTCAAGAGTCGCATCAGCCAGCTTCATCACTTTAGGCTTCGCATCTGAGCTGAGAAATTCCTCAAAGCTTGGCATAACGGTTATTTCCTTGTTGCTTGCGGTAAAATCTCTTGCCATATTCTGAGCGCACATGAAATGCTCGCAGAAGCCTCTGTAAATATATGGCGCAGTATATTTGCTCCTGAACCACGCTTTCGGGTCAATGGTACCGTCATAATCATCGTCCCAAAAATGATCGCTCATTTCATCATCGGGAAAACGGAAATACACTCCGCACAAATCAAGCCACCTGTTAAAATCATTTTTCGTAAGCTCTTCAAAAAGCTCCCTGTCATAGGAAAAGCTGTGCAAATGACTGTTTCGCCAGCCGAACAGCTTCTGAATTGCATAATGAAGATTGTGAAGAGGCATCTTGGAAGAAACAAGAATATCACGGCTCAGGCTTTTGGTTACCTTTCCGTATTTTTTTAGGATATTCAGTTCTTTCCTTTCGGGCTTAGGGGATATTTCAAGGTGAAGCTGCATTATTTTATCGTTCATTTTTTTACGCTCCTATTTTTACAAAGACTGATTATTCATTCCGCAGCACTTCTTATATTTCTTACCGCTGCCGCAGGGACAAGGCTCATTTCGACCGATTTTCTTCTTTTTCGCAGGAGGATTTTTTATCATCTGAGACAGGGCAAATTCATTAAACAGACCTCTCATTTTATTTAAGCTGCGGTTAAATTCCTTGGATTTTTCTGAACGTTCCTTTTCATGAGCTTCATCAAGCTCGATCTCAGAAACAAAGCAAGAATCAGATTCAAAGCCGTATTCTTCACGCAGCTTTTCTGCTTCTATAGGAGTATAGCCGTTATTTGCAGGCATTCTTGTATTATTGTTCATAGCAATATAGTAGGGCACGATCTTATTAGTCTGCTCAAAGGTAATGTTTAATGAACCGAATCGCTGAATAGCGTTCAGGAAATCATCAAAGCTGTGTTCCTCCATATGAAGACCGAAAATAGCATCAAACACCAGTTCCTCCGCTTCATCACCGCTAAGCTTGAATTCAGCCTTCATAAAATCAATGAAGGCATAATAATGCTCGTCCTTTTCGAACTCGGTATCCTTTGTGTATTTTTCAAGCTCTTCCTTTGCAGGAATATACCAGGGCTTTCCTTCTTTCAGCTTCATCAGTTTTTCATATATATCTTCAAACTGAACAAAGGATTCCTGGGATATCAGACGATCCATAGGTTCGGAAGCAGGGTCGGTGCAGTCAATGTAATACTCTTCCTTGCCGAAAATGTAAAAATGCTCCTTCTGCTCATATCGGATATATTCGCAAAGATCAAGGAAAGCCTCCTCCGAAATATCCTCACCGTAATTCTCTGTCAGAATTTCATATGCTTTTTTCACAGGAATTATGCCGTAAAAATTCACCATTGCATACAGCATTTTCCTTAGATAACCGATCTTTTCTTCGGATATTGTGAGAAGTGCTTTCTGATGAAGTTTGTCAAGCTCAGTACCCGATAATTTCTGAGGAAATTCACTCATAACTCTTTTCTCCTTTGTATTTTTCTGAAAAGACTCCATTGTTTCGCTGTTTATCAACAATCGATATACATTCCGAATTGTACAGCTCACAATTTATCTCTATTATATCATACAATACCAATATTTTCAAGGCTTTACAAATAAACTTTCAATCAGATTACGAGCATTTTATTTCATTGGGCTTCTAAAATATGCATATTTTTGCATAGACAATACCCGAAAATATGCATAAATCAATTTTTTGAATATCCTATTTTATGCATAGCTCTTGATTTTGTGTACATAATATGTTACCGCTGAACGCTTATGAAAAAGATAACGAGTTCAAGCTGTACATCAATGATACGGGACTTCTGCTGGCAATGTTCGGCTTTGCCACAAAGCAGGCACTTTTAAACGGCAATCTGAAAGGCTTTGCCAAGGGCGGAATATACGAGAATTTTGTTGCCGAAACTCTTATAAAGAACGGCTACACCCTTCACTACTACAAGCCCGATGATAACTCGGAGCTTGAATTTATAATCGAAAAAAGCGGTGAAGTGATACCTATTGAGGTCAAGGCAGGCAATACTGCTACCAAGTCACTTAATTCGTTTATTGAAAATTTCTCGCCGTCTGTTGCATTCAAGCTTATAAGCGGCAATATGGGAGAAAGCGATTCCAAGGTCACTCTGCCGCATTATCTGACAATGTTTATATGATATGTAATGCCCCCTCAAACGGCTTGAAAAAGCTGTCTGAGGGGGCATAAACAGTCTTTGGACACTTCGGTTTTACAGCATTGAATTTACAAAAGCAGAAAAAATAGCTCTGCTTGATTCATCTGTCAGATAGGAAAATTCCGGGTGCCATTGTACTGCCCACAGAAAATGATGTTCGGGCATACAGACGGCTTCTGTAAGTCCGTCCTCAGAAACTGCCATTTCCACAAGCCCCGCGGCCAGAGCTTTGATTGCCTGAATAGGGATTCATCGCCTAATAAGAATATCATATCAGGCATATGGTGTCGATCGTTTTATCATGAGAGCTATCCATTAACGATTTTTCTGCATTTTTCCCCTTGACAAAATCCTTTAAGTGATATAATATGTAATTAAATAAAAAATTACATACCGAGGTGATGGGAATGGCAACGGACTACAGAAAGCTGTGTATAGAATTATTCGGAACAGATGATGTGAATACACTTAAAAAAATTGCAGAGAAATCAAAACCGGGAAGGAAGAAGAAATTTACCGAAAAAGAGGCTGGCCAGATACTGAAGCTGTACAGCGGAGGGATGACTATCAAGCAGATAGCCGAGAAATACGGTACATCAAGGCAGATAATAAGCAAATATATCAACAAGCCTATCCATAAGGGCTGTTCTATGCGTATGACATATATGTATAAAAAATCTCCCTGCACCGAGATAGACATTGATTTTCTGGAAAAGAAGATATATATTCAAAATAAAACAGACGATATCCTTCACAGAGCCTTCGGCATTAACGAATCTCCCGAATGGGAGGATTTTGAAGCTTTTTTAGAGGACAGATGTCCGCCGAGAACAAGAGGAAATATCAAAAGTCTGCTCAGAAGTATGAATATCGACAGCTATGACCCGCTCAGCATTATTGAATACACCAAAGGAAAATGTGTTGATGACAATATGTGGATAAAGATACGTTATTGCAAGTAAAGGCAGAGGAAAATGTTCATTATAATAAAACCAATCTTAAAATATAGTGAAGGTTTTCACTGTATCGAAATCCATATTAAGAAACAGCTTGATTTTCATATATAAAATACAAGAACAAAACCTCTTCTCGGTAAAAAAACCGGGAAGAGGTCAAGTCCAACTTTACTATAAAAAGCTAAATAATATGGAGAGAAAACCACGATAGATCACACGGAGATGCAAGGGTCTTTATCTCCGTAACTCTATTTTATCATAACATATTGGAAAATCAAAACATATTGGCTTGTTTATTTCAACAAATGTTTTTGTAAATATTTGTTGAAAATGATAAAAGTGCCTTTTGCGAACATAAAAAAGAGAGGTTCATTGTTTCGATTTTAATCTGCGTTTATTCAACGTAAAATATTTAGGAGGAATTATTATGAAAGTATATAAAATTGAATGCTGTGAGGGCTATAGAGTGCCATTTTACTCGGACTACAATTCGTTGAGTATTTTGGATGCGGGTAAAATGCTGTGGAAAGAAGAACTTGATTTCAATGGCGGTTTGCCTTTTAAATTTGATTTTTGTCATTATGAACATAAGAAAAAGGGAAAAATATTGGGTGATTTTATGCATACCAATTTAACAGAACTATGGGTAGTAAATGAGAAATCGAAAATAATTATACAACAGAAATACGGTGAATTTATATGGTTTTTTCCCTTGGAGAGTACAGATGAGCAAGGTAATAAGTATTATTCTTTTTTACCGTCTAAATACATAGAAGGTCTTGATGTTGAACGATTAGAATTTGATGAGGATCATAATCATATTCAATTATTTGACGGGATATATAATATAAGTGATATTTCTAAGTACTGTTTTAAAGATTTTGTAAAGGATTATCCTATTTTTCGGATTAAACAATCAGGGTTTGATCAAAATAAAGGCAGAGCGATAACTATATGCGAACCATTCGACATATTTGCTCTTGACGAATTTGTTCAGTTTGTTAAGGAGAATAATCTGACAGGGTTTAATTTTCAAAAGGTATATGATGATGAATCGGATATTGCCTATGAAAAACTACCTTCTGTGCCTTCCGCCCCTGTCACAGGAAATCAGCAGAAAATAAAAAAGACACATTACACAGGAAAATATAAGATACCATTTAGACATGAAAACGGGATATATAAGCTAAGTAGCATTGAAGTACCCGAGGGGGACGGCTTTATCTTTGAACTTGACGGCAACTGTATATTAAGCAGAAATAACGATTATACGGTGTACGACATCGGTGACTGCAACGTCCCTAAATGCACCGAGATAACATATTGGGACGGTAAATTATTTTCGGTATACATAAATACCGAAAAAGGTAAGCTGCCGATTTATCTGACCTTTGATTTTTCCGGAGGCAAAGAACCGGAGACACTCGGACAGGCAATAAACGAATGTATCGAAGTGTGCTGCAATGACTTTATAAATTCGCTTGAAAAAGCAGAAAAACCGCTGTGCCCGGTGGCTGTGGAATACTACTATGATGGTGAGCAAATGAGTATAAATCTACAGGATGAAAACAGCAGGATATACAATGTGGGAGCAGTTGCCCGTCATATGGTCAGGTGTATATGTATCTGTGCAGGAGAGCAGTGTCTAAACAATAATAATATGAACTATGAAACATTTGAGAGAATACTGAACGGTTTATATAACAGGCTGTTGGAAGAAATACCGAAGCAGTTTGATGTGACAAATGATTTTAAACTGTACGAACCGGAGATGTATGACTAAAAATTATTCATAGTAAAACTGATATAATAAATAATTCGGCTTTTAGAGTTTGCGGAATCAGGTAATCCCTTAAAGCTGCATTTTATACCTGTAACGTATTGTGGGTTACGTGTATAAAATAACGCAAATATAAAATATCAAGTCTGCACTGCAAAATCACTGCCTAACCTTAAGCTTGTTAGTATTTCTCTCTCCGGCAATTTTCTCAATAAGTGACCCGGCGATCATATCGTTAACGGTTTTGGTCAGCTTTGATGTTATACCTTTGTATCCCAAAGCCAAAGAGAGTTCTGTCAGCGTAAGCGGCTTATTTTTCAGTGCTTCAATGATCTTTTTTTCATATCAGGTATTGCCATGGCTATCACCTCGATATTTATATTTACCCCACGAACGATTTTGTCGAGCGACTCGACGAATTTTCATCGAGTCACTCGACAAAAATATGCATTATTTTCTTTTTGTCGAGTTTGTTTTCAAAAATATGCATAAAAAGGTTATTACCAAATGATCCTGAGATTTTTGTTTGAGGCAGATAAGTAAAAATCTTCTTCAAACAGTTGTCTGGCCAGCTGAAGGTTATCTTTTCCAAGAAAT
>NZ_JBJERV010000033.1:0-45549 GCF_051882455.1 Huintestinicola sp.
TATGGGGTGCTTACATCGTTTATCTACAAAAGGTGTAACATCAAAGGTCTCACCGGGATGTTCAAGGATCTGCTTGATGATGGAACGTGAGGATTTACCAAACACGTCGGAAAACACATCGTCAAGCTTAAGATTGGAAACGGTAAGACAATTGAGAGCACGATTTTTCATACCGGTGATCTGATACGTCAGTTTCATACGGAATCGCAGAAGGTCACGAAGCTGCCGTATATCAGGCGGTGGGATAAAGCTTGGTTTGATCATATCGCACATGAACAGGTCACAGATCCATTTCGCATCTTTGCGGTCAGTTTTGTTACCTTTCTGCGGTTTAGTGTATTTGGGGTGAGCAAGTGTTACCCAGCAGGTTTTTTCAAGAATGTTGAAAACAGGGATCCAATATTTACCCGATGATTCCATACAGACTTCTGTACAAGAGTATTTAGCAAGCCATTCAGCCAGTTCCTTCAAGCCATTGGAAAATGAAGAAAAGCGAGCCTGCTTGTACTCTGTACGATTGTTGGGATCGGTTGTTCCGATACAGGCATAGATCCAGGTTTTGTGAACATCAAGTCCGCAGCAGTTTTTACGGAAGATTTTAAATGCCATTGACATTCCTCCTGCGAAAAAATTGAGGAAACGGCATTGACTGATCCTCCGGCAAAATCGAGTCGATTTGAAAGAGATAAGTTTACGGGCTACTTGTTTGCGCCAGTTATTGATGCCTTAACGGAGAATCAAACCATATAAACATGCGAGGTTGCCGCTATACAGCCCCGCCACTCACCTCCACGGTTTCTGTAGTTGACCGTTTCCTTCAACTACTATTATATCACATTAAATATCTTAGCGAAAGTACTTTTCATTACCCGATTGGTGCCTTTCGCAGAAAGGCGGATTATAAAGATGGGAATCTATCTTAACCCTGATAATACTCTTTTTTTTAATTCAGTTAATCATTCAAATGTATATGTTGATAAATCAGCTCTCATAGACAAGACAAATGGATGCTTATTCGGAGAATTACGTCACATCTGCATAAGCCGTCCACGACGTTTCGGCAAATCAATGGCGGCAAATATGCTGACTGCATATTACAGCCGAGGCTGTGATTCAAGGAATCTTTTCAGCCAACTAAAAATTTCAAGATTTGACAGCTTTGAAAAACACCTTAACAAATATAACGTCTTCCACTTTGATATAAGAAGCTTTGCTTCAAAATCCGACAATATCAAAATGATGATCGAAATGCTTGAAAAAACGATCAAGCGTGACTTGAAAAGTGATTATTCCGATATGAATTTGCCCGATGATTACAGTGCAGATGAAATGCTGCTTGCAGTGTTCCGCAAATACGGTATTCCATTTGTTTTTATAATCGACGAATGGGACTGCATATTCAGAATATATAAGGACGATACAAAAGGACAGCAGCTGTATCTGAATTATCTTCGTACATTACTGAAAGAACAGCCCTATGTCGCCCTTGATTATGCAACGGGTATTCTTCCCGTTAAGAAATACGGCGAGCATTCCGCTCTCAATATGTATTCGGAATATTCTATGGCTAATCAGGCTATGTTTGCGGAGTACACAGGATTTACCCCCGATGATGTTGCCTATCTTTGCAAAAAATTTGATATGCCCCTTGAAAAAATGGCACAGTGGTACGATGGATACAAAGTGGGCAGCTATGATATTTACAATCCTCAATCTGTTGTAAGAGCAGTAACCAACCGCATATTTGACAGCTACTGGACAAAAACCGAAACCTTTGAAGCCCTGCAAATGTATATCAAAATAGATATGGACGG
Organism: Huintestinicola sp.; assembly: GCF_051882455.1. NCBI lineage: Bacteria > Bacillati > Bacillota > Clostridia > Eubacteriales > Oscillospiraceae > Huintestinicola > Huintestinicola sp. The sequence goes on from NZ_JBJERV010000033.1 coordinate 1,815, forward strand.
ACTGCGGCAGTCGGTCATCAGAATGATAGCAGGAGAGCATATTTCCGTAAACACGGGCAAATTTCAGAATGATATGGTATCGCTCCATTCCGCCGATGATGTTCTTACGCTTCTTATCCATCTCGGATATCTCACATATGATTTTGATTCCAAAACTGCATGGATACCCAATAAAGAGGTTCAGCAGGAGTTTATCAACTGTATAGAAGACGGCGGTTGGGAAGAGGTCATGAACTCGCTCCGTCAGTCGGACGAACTGCTTTCCGCAACCCTTGCCTGCAACAGTGACAAGGTTGCCGAGATACTTGAAGAAGTACATCGGAAAAACACTTCCATCATTGCTTACAACAATGAAATGTCCCTGTCGGTAACGCTTTCACTTGCCTATTATTCCGCAAGAAACAGCTACGAGATATTCAGAGAGCTTCCAAGCGGAAAAGGCTTTGCCGATCTCACATTCATTCCCCGCAAGGGCGTTGATTCACCTGCAATGGTCATTGAGCTGAAATACAACAAAACCGCTTCAAATGCACTTGAGCAAATAAAGGGAAAGAATTATACCGAAAAGCTGACTGCATTCAGCGGAGAAATACTGCTTGTGGGTATCAGCTACGACGAGAGCAAGGGTCATTCCTGCGTTATCGAGAAGATAGTTAAATGAGAAACAGCCGAGGACAAAAAATCCTCGGCTGTTTGCATATCCGATAAATACGTATCATATCCCGCTCTGCACCAAAAATGTAAGATCCTGTGAATGCCCGATCTTGCGTACATTATTGCGAGTAAAACACCATTGTTGTTCGGGAGTCATCATATTGACCATCATACCGCCTACAGAGCCTGCTTCTCTTGCAGTGATATCGCCGTTGTAACCGTTCTTGAGGTTAACGCCGACCTCGTTGGCTGCTTCCATCTTAAATCTTTCCATAGTTTCTCTGCCCTGGGCAGTGAGCTTATCGCTTTTCATAGTATTATTCTCCTTTTATGATCAGTTTGATTTGAGAAGCGGATTTCGTTTCTCTATTGGGTTTGCAGTAATATTATATTACAGACAGCAGTTTTTATTATCGGAAATGTTTTGCACGTAAGGGAGAAAATGCCCGTAGATATCCTGCATAATACTAACAAATAATCCTGCATTATTGTGCAGAAGTATTACCAGAACTTACAGCTTGAAAAAGAGCAGAATAAATGCTATAATTAAGTTGATCCGAGAGGGAAAAATCCCTTGCGGAAATAAAAAAAGGGAGGCGAGAATGATGTGTGGATTTAATTTCTCCTGCATTATGGAAATTATCAGAAACTGCTTTACAAGCTGCGGCAGATAAGATGAAGCAACCTGAACGAAACGAAAAAACATATCAATGGAGGTAACATTATGTGCAACTTTAATTTCTTCTGCGCAGATATATCCTGCGTCATTGACATTCTCAGAAACTGCTTTACAGGCTGCGGCAGATAAGCTGCGTTTAACATAACAAAATAACAGAACATAGGCTCATCTATGCTCCGTTCCCTGGGAGCGTAGATGAGCGTTTTTTGTGTTGACTTTTTAGTCTGTTGTGTAGTATAATAAATCTGTTGATATGCAGAAAGGAAAGTGACCGTTTTGACAAAAAATGTTAAAATGCAGGATATAGCCGACCGACTCGGGATAAGTGTTGTGGCTGTCTCCAAGGCTCTGGGAGGCAAAAGCGGAGTAAGCGAGGCGCTTCGTGACGAGGTTCGCCGCACCGCCAAGGAGCTTGGCTATTCCTATACAGTAAGACGAAAGCAGCAGGGGAGTCTTACAGGAAATATCTGCGTTCTCGCATCTTCACGCTTTATCGACGAGGACTCCTTTTATCTGAAATATTATAAGCATATCTCCGCCCAGCTTCAAAGCAGAGGACGGTGTGCCTTTTTTCATACCGTAACTCCGGAAAGCGAGGAAAAGCTGATATATCCATCTGCTATGCAGGGAAAAGCTGACGGCGCAATTATCCTCGGACAGCTTTCAAAAAGCTATACCGACCTTATCACTTCGGAAAATATTCCCGTTGTATTCCTTGATTTTTACGACGACCGCAAGGACATAGACTGCATAATCAGCGACAGCTTTTACGCCTCCTACGATATTACAAATTTCCTTATAAATATAGGTCACCGAAAGCTTGCCTTTGTAGGCTCCGTCAAGGCAACAAGCTCTATTCAGGACAGATATCTGGGCTATATCAAATCCCTTATGGAGCATAATATCCACGTAAGCTCAAATTATGTTCTCGAGGACAGAGGCGAGGACGGACTTATGAAGCCCATAGCCCTGCCTGTGGATATGCCTACCGCATTTGTCTGCAACTGTGACGGCACAGCCTATCAGCTTATTGACCAGCTGAAAAAAGAGGGCTATCGTGTTCCTCAGGATATTTCCGTCACAGGCTTTGATAATTCGGTCTACTCGGAAATGTCCGACCCGAAAATAACGACCATTGAGGTAAATACCGAGCAGATGTCCGCTCTTGCAGTGGAGACCATTCTTAAAAAAATCGAAAATCCCGCCTATTCCATCGGACGAATGCCCGTGGGCGGCAGGATAATCTATAAAAATTCCGTAAGAGCCATAAAAACTGAAACGGATCAGATCTTTTCAAACTCAAACAGGCGGTAAATTTTTTTAGTTGCCTTTCCCGCAAGGACAGCATTGAAAAAGGTCCTTTCAAAACCTTGAAGCTGCTCAGTAAGCTTTGGGGGAGTCATAGAATGTTCCGACTTAAAGCGTATTTCCTCTGTTTCAATTTCATCGGGGCTGTCAATGCCGTAAACCTCGGTAACGCCCACATCATTTATGGGATTTTTGTACTTTGTGGCTTTGGCTGCAAAAACGGTGTAAACGTCCGCTAAGATAAACAGCCTGTCATATTTCTGTGAAAGAGCCTCAAAAAGCTCCCGGACCTTTTCCTTTCCGAGATACATAGATATCCCTTCCATAACGACCACTGCTTCCGGGGCGTCGGGAAGAGAGCTTATCCAGCCTGTTTCCGAAGCGTCCGCTCCAAGCATAGTATATTTCTCATTTTCGGAAAAATACTTTTTACGTTCGGCGATCACATCGGGAAAATCAATGTCAAACCATAAATTGGAGCTGTTTCCCGTCCGCAGGATACGGCTGTCAAGACCGCAGCCGATGTGCAGGACGACTGCCTCGGGATATTTGGAAAGAGTCCGCACCGTCCATTCGTCAAACACCGCCGCCCGCATTGACATAAACAGGGCGAGCCATTTTGAGCGAGCCTTTCCTTTAAGCCGGAAGCCCTCCTTTTCCCATATCTCCTCAGCCATTTTGTCGCTGATGATAATGCCCCTGCGGCTTATTTCGGATTTACCGTATAAAGGAATATAAAGCGTTTTGTTGACCCCGTTCATAATGCTGCTCTCCTAAATAAAAAATATCTGCTTTGATTATAGCATATCCGCGGATAAACGTCAATCAGTTTTTAAGTGAGATGATAATTTTGAAAAAAGCAGCCGTAATTTTCGGCATATCCGTTTTTAGCCTGCTCTGCGGCTGCGCAGATCGGGGAGAGCCCTGCGCCAAAAAAGACCTTTTTGCAATGGATACCTATATGACAATGACCGCATACGGTGAAAATGCAGAAGCTGCGCTTGACAAGGCATGCAGTGAAATAACAAGGCTTGAGGGACTTTTTTCCGTTACCGATACAAACAGCGATATCGCCGGGATAAACAGCTCTGACGGACAGCCTGTCGAAATAAGCCGCGATACCGCCGAACTTATCCGCAGTTCGTCAGCGCTTTCCGAAATGACTGACGGAGCAGTTGATATCACCGTTTATCCCCTTGTGCGGGAGTGGGGCTTTACAACGGGAAATTATTCGGTACCGACAGAAAAAAGGATAAATGAGCTTATCGGATTTACAGGTTATTCTAACATTTCAATAAGCGATAATAAGGTCACCGTACCAGCAAATTATCAGCTTGATCTCGGCTCTGTTGCAAAGGGCTATGCGGGCGAAAAGGCGGCGGAAATCCTCAGAAATGAAGGCGTCACCTCTGCCATACTGAGTCTGGGCGGAAATATTCAGACCATAGGCGAAAAGCCCGACGGCACACCATGGCGTGTGGCTGTGACCGACCCGGTTTCCCCCTCGGACACCGTCTGTACCCTTTCCGTTCGGGATAAAGCAGTAGTCACCTCGGGAAATTATCAGCGTTATTTTATCTGCGCAGACGGAAAAAAATACTGTCACATAATAGATCCCGAAACGGGATATCCCGTTGATAACGGACTTGCCTCAGTAACGGTAACAGGCGACAGCGGAACATACTGCGACGGCTTGTCAACGGCTCTTTTTGTAATGGGCGAAGAAAAAGCTGTGAGCTTTTGGAAAGACCATCGGGATTTTGAAATGCTCATAATAACCGAGGACGGCAGGATAATTATGACAGAAAACCTATCCGAAAACATCGGATTTGCGGATAATACTCTCAGTTCCAAAGCGGAAGTGATAAAATGAAAAAAACAAGGATAATTGTAATTATCATCGTCCTGATATTTGCGGCAGCCCTGGCAGGCAGTCTGATGATATGGTGTAAGCCCCGTGGAAATGTGGTGAATATCAGAAGCGGCGGCGAAATGATCTGTTCCATAGACCTTTCCGATGCCGAGGACTGCGAATTTGATGTCAACTATAGCGGCGGCGTGAATACCATTGAAATAAAAGATCATATGATACACGTCAAAGAAGCGGACTGTCCCGACGGAATATGCATAAAAACGGGCTGGATAGGCGGCGAAAAGGGAGCCGCACCCATAGTATGCCTGCCCAACCGCCTTGTTATCGAGCCTGCGGACGATACAGCCGACGGCAGAACGAGGTGAAGGCAATGGATAAAAAACGGATAACACAAATGGGGCTTCTTACCTGTATAGCTCTTATAATATTCGTGGTGGAAATGCAGATACCCCTCCCCGTCCCCGTACCGGGTATGAAGCTGGGACTTGCAAATATCGTGACCGTATACGCGGTTTACCGATACACCCCGAAGGAAACGGCGCTTATCCTCACCGCAAGAATAATTCTCGGCTCCATATTTTCGGGAAATCCCTCAGCACTGATTTTCAGTACCTGCGGCGGGATACTCTGCCTTATGGGAATGATATTTCTGAAACGTTTCATAGACAAAAAGCATATATACCTTAACAGTATCATCGGCGCAGTCCTTCACAATATTGGACAGCTCTCGGCAGCAGCGGCGGTAATGGGAACAATGTCCGTATTTGCCTACCTTCCCGTGCTTACGGTCGCAGGCTGTATCGCAGGGCTTTTTACGGGAATATGCGCTCAGATCGCAGTTAACAGAATAGGAGTGAAGTAAAATGACCATCAGAAAAATTACCATCGAGGACTACGAAAAAATGTATGCTCTCTGGCTTTCCTGCAAGGGAATGGGGCTCAACGATACAGACGATTCCAAGGAGGGCATAAAGCGTTTCCTTGACCGCAATCCCGAGACCTGCTTTGCCGCCTGTGAGAATGACTGTATCATAGGAGTTATCCTTGCAGGAAATGACGGCAGGAGAGGTTTTATATACCACACCGCCGTATCGCCTGATTTTAGGGGCAGGGGAGTAGGCACCGCCCTTGTAAATGCCGCCCTTGAAGCGCTGGGAAGTCTCGGTATAACAAAGACCGCCCTGGTGGTCTTTGACCGCAACGAGTCGGGCAACGCCTTCTGGGAGAAATTGGGCTTTACCGCAAGAAACGACCTTGTTTACCGAAACAAGGCACTTGTGGATATGGTAAGGATAGATACATAACTATCGGCTTCGGCAGTATTTTTCTGCCGAAGCCGATGTTTATATATTCTTATATATCCTGAACTCCGAGCCGTTTAAAAAGCGTTCCGAACCCTGTTCGCAGGGGAGAATGACCAAAAGCTCATTCTTTTTTGCAAAATCTGAAATAAGCCTCAGCCGTTCCTCCTGAATTTCAGCCTGTGAAGCGGATATCCAGGGAAAACCGAAAATTCTTGCTCCCTTTTGAAAGCCGAGGTAGAATGAAACGATATATCGCCAGTTGCCTAAATTTGTAAGCTCTCTGTCCATTATACCGTTTTCCGATAGAAATCTGAATATTTCGTCATCTCCGGGCAAAATAATATCTTTTACCTTTTTATGTGTAAGCTTTTGTATAAGGTCAGGCTCAGTGCCGCATATGTAAAAGCTTTTTCTGCGCAGCATTCTGAGGCTCACATTTTTCCCGTTAAGAAAAAAGTCTCCTTCAGTGTCAGATGCTTTCATACTTTTATTGCAAAGGCAGTTTGAAAGCCCCCAGCCGTTGCCGTTCAAGGGACAGGTAAGTACGTTTACCCCCTCTCTCAGCCCTTTGATCGAAAAATCGCGGCAGAAATTTTTAAGCACCCCGATGTGAGGGTGTCGGCAATGAAAATATGTGTACAAACCGTATACGGTAATATTCATATGTTCAGTTCCTCTCCGGCTTCACCGTCTCCATAAGCTTGATAATATCCTCCTTTGAGGGCATTGCGGGAATAGCCCCCTGCTTGGTGGAACAAAGAGCGCCGCAGGCATTTGCAAACATAGCCATCTCAAGAATATCCTCACTGTCCAGCTCTTCGATAGACTTTTCAAGCTTTAAAAGCTTGTAGAGGAAAGCACCGAAAAAGCTGTCTCCAGAGCCCAGAGTGTCAATTGACTTTACCTTGTAAGCAGGATATCTTTCAATACCCTTTGCCGTAGCAATTATACAGCCCTTTGCCCCCTGGGTGATACATATGATCTTAACGCCTGCACCGAGCAGCTTAGCCACTCCGGGAATAAGAGCGCCGCAGTCGGTGAGCAGCTGTAATTCATTTTCCGATACCTTGATAATGTCCGCATATTGAGCAGCGCTTTTCATCGCCCTGATGCCTGCTTCCTTTGACTCCCACAGAAGGGGTCTCCAGTTTGGATCGTAGGAAATATACTTTCCCTGCATTTTAGCATATTCCACCGCATTTACAGTAGCCGTTCTTGCAGGCTCAGAGGAAAGGGACAGCGACCCGAAATGGAAAATTTTGCATTCGTCAATAAGCTCCCTGTTCACTTCCCCGTACCGCAGATTAAGATCCGCGGCAGTCTGAGGGCTGCGGTAAAAAACGAAATCCCTGTCGCCTTCCTCATCGTTGTGAATAAAAGCAAGGGTGGTGGAATAATTGGGGTCAAGAATAAGTCCCGTTGTATCGACCTTGTTGTCAAACAATACCTTTTTTAGATAAAATCCGAACATATCCCTGCCTATTTTTCCGATAAAGCCCGTACTTGCCCCTAATTTTGAAGCCATACAAACAACATTGGCAGGAGCGCCGCCTGCATTCTGCTTGTAGATCGTCTCTCCGTCAAGCCGGGAGCAGGTAAAATCCACTAAAAGTTCTCCTATAGCAACAATATCAGTCATATTTCTTATCTCCGTTTCAAGTTTATAAAATAATTATACCATTGGATAATGTAAATATATGACGAAAAATAATTGCCGGTGTATAAAATAATTATGAACTCCGAAGCCATTGCATAAATTTAGCAGCAGCGGCAAAAATATTTCTGCATAGAAAAAAAGAATTATGCGGAAAGCAGGCTGTACATTTTGAAAAAGAAGGACACCCGTTATCCCGACGGATATAATTTTGAAAATGTCCCTATAGCAGCGGGTCTTGATGAAAATATCAGGAACATAAAAAATATCCTGGGCAATACAAGCGACCTGCTCATAAGCCCCATAACCATCTGCGGCACAAAAGCGGCAGTTATCTGCTTTGAGGGAATGGTCTCGGGACTTAGCACCGCCCATATGGTAATAAACCCTTTAATGAACATCTCCATTGACAACTGTACCGGCAAAAAGCTTTTCAGCCATATCCGTGACAATATGATACTCTCGGTAGATACAGCCGTTTCCGAGGAATACGGCGATATTATCCGAAGGCTTATGAGCGGTTTTGCGGTAATATTCGTGGACGGTGAAGGAAAAGCCATATGCTGCGGCATACAGGGCTATGACAAAAGGGGAGTTGACGAGCCCTCCTCCGAAGGAAATATCCGAGGCTCCCACGAAGGCTTTGTTGAAACTGTCCGTACGAATATGTCCCTTGTCCGCCGCCGAATGAAAACGCCTCTTCTGCGCTTTGAGCTTTTTCCCGTATCTCCCCGAAGCAATACGGACGTTATCGTCTGCTATATGGCTGACAGAGTGCCTCCCGCCCTTGTAAAGAGCATAAAAAAGAAGCTCAGGGACTTAAAGCTTGAGACAATTCTGGGCAGCGGATATATAGAACCCTTTCTCGACAGCGGCAGACCCTCCGTTTTTTCGGGGCTTACCATAACCGAGCGCCCCGACGTGATGTGCGCCAAGCTCCTTGAGGGACGAGTGGGGGTAATGATAGAAGGCACACCCTTTGCCATAGTCATTCCCGCAATGTTCACCGAGCATTTCCAGACTCTCGATGACTATAACTTCCGCCCCTTCTACGCCGTATTTTTAAGATATATAAGATATATCGCCTTTTTCCTCGCCGTATTCTTCCCGGGAATATACGTGGCAGCAGCACTTTTTCACCCCGAGATGTTCAACAGCCGCCTGCTTTTAAATTTAGCGGCAGCCCAGGAAGCCGCACCCTTGAACCTTATGTGGGAAGCACTCATAACTCTCATATTCTACGAAATAATCAGAGAAGCGGGAGTCCGTCTCCCCCAGAGCGTAGGAGGAGCAGTCTCCATAGTAGGCGGACTTATCATCGGAGACGCCGCAGTGTCCGCAGGAATAATCTCAAACCCCATGCTGCTTGTCTGCGCCATATCCGTGACCGCCTCCTTTGTAATACCGAGCCTTGACCAGCAGGTAACACTTTTTCGTCTCGCGGCAGTAGTCATCGGCGGACTTTCGGGACTGTTCGGCATAGCCCTGCTGTCAGCATTGATGCTTGCAAATATCTGTGCCGCCGAAAATTACGGACTTCCCGTAATGGCACCCATATCGCCCTTTTCACCAAAAGCAATGGGAGACGTGGCAGTGCGCCTCGGTTTCAGACGTCTTGGAAAGCGGGGATTTACTATCGAACAGCTAAACGGCGCAGATATGGAAGCAGCAGCAGAAAACGAGCTTGAAAAAGACGGCGAGGTGACGGATAAATGAAAATAGGCTATATCGGACGAGGACAAACAGCGGTAATGCTCACCCTTTTCGGCGTTATCTTCTGCGTTCTGAACACAACGCTGCCCGATATGGGAACATCTCTTGCGGATATCTCCGTATCGGTCATGATAATGGCGGTAATGCTTATCCCCCTTGCAGTTTTGTCCGCAAAAGGAGAGAAAAGCGTTCCCGAGCTGTGTACAGTGAGACTTGGATCTATCGGACGTGTAATAAATATCCTCTTTTTCATCTATTTCATCACCGCCGCCGCCCATATCCTGAAACGATACAGCGAATTTGTCTCCGAGCGGTATTTTCCCGAAGCAGATCAGGCGGTCTGTATAATAATGCTTGGAGCAGTCTGCGTCTATATCGCCCATACAGGAGTGGAAACGGTCTGCCGAATGAGTACGGTGCTGCTTTTTATGCTCTGCGTGCTTTCGGTAATATTTCTTCTCGGAGCATGGAAGGATATCCTTTCCTTTGATCGTACCGATGTCACCGTCCCGAAGCTGTCCCTTCAAAGAGGTCTCGGCGGATTATTTCCCATAGGAGCCGCAGGCTGTACCTGCCTCTGCGTAATGTGCGGAGGAATGGGAAAACGCACCAGAAGCGGAGCATACGGAGGAATAGCCGCAATGCTCGCCGTTTCCGTGCTGATAACCGCCGCCGTATATATGACCCTGGGCGGCTATATAACAGTGTCCGAATACCCCCTTGCCGACAGCGCGGTATACGCCGCACGAGGAGGAACATTCAGGAATGACGGACTTTTTTTCAGTCTCTGGACGGTAATGTGCGCAGCAGTGATATCACTCCTCTGCGCCTGCGGAGGACATTCGCTTAAACAGGCGGCACCGGCTGTAAAGCTTGAGGGACTTATCAGCGGCACAGCAGCAGTCATATGCGCCCTTTCCGAAATGTATTTCGGTCTCGCATTCTGCCAAATGATATATGAAGCTCCTCTGCCGCCACTTATCCTCACCGCCGCCGTACCGCTGATACTACTGATATTCGGGAAAGGAAAACGCAGATGAAAAAAGCAATATTGTTAGCGGCGGCAATGACCTTAATGCTGCTCCTTGCCGCCTGCACTGCCGTACAGGTAAACGAGAGAATGTTCGTCTCCCTTATGGGCATAGAGGAAGATGACGGACTGTATTATCTCACAATTCAGGCATACAGCAGTACCGATACAAATTCCGAAGCTCCCGTACCCGAGTACCGTGTATATTCGGGAACAGGCAGAAGCTTTTACGAAGCGGCGGATATGATAATGAGGGAAAGCGGCAGGGAACTGTTTTTCGGTCATTGCAGCTGTGTATTTGCGGACGATGATATCATACGCGACAAGGAAAAGCTTAAAATGCTGGCAGGGGAGCGGATATCCCCGGGCTGTCCCGTCATATATTCGGAAGACCCGGGAGCGGAAGCTGACAGAAGGGACGAAAACGATGAGCCTGTAGGCTCGGACGTTATCATATCGGGACTTGGAAGATATGCCGCCGAAGGACTTTACAGCGAGGTCACGCTCCGTGATGTCATATCCGCCGACAGCGCAGGGGGAGTGGTGATAGTCCCTCTCTCCGATAAAAAAATATCAGGCTCTGCGGCGGTAAATACACTGGGCGAAACGGTCCTTCTGGACCTGTCCGAGACCGCCGCACTAAATCTCCTTCGGGGCGAAAAGGGCGTGCGTATGAGCGTTCTCGGAGGAAGCCTCAGCGTGTTCATAAAGGATAAAAGCGTATATTTCAGACAAGGAGATGATACGGGGGAATATAACATATCCATAAAAGCCGAAGGCGTACTTTCGGAAACGGGAACGTCCGAAAGCCTTGAGGAATACAAAAGGGAAGCGGAAAAAATAATCTCCGGTTCTGCGGGCGCCATATGTGAAAAAGCCTTTGAGGACGGCTTTCTTGCGGCAATATTTCCGAGGGAATATTCCCTTTCCGAAGACTGTGAGAATGTGACCTTTTCGGTGGAAACAGATATAACGCTCACCACCGGTAATACCTCACGATCTATATTATAGCACAAATGTACTGATTTGTCAAGTATAAATCGAACAAAAGTTTATTTTTGTACACCTGTACAAATGTGCCTCAAAAAATACAGTACAAATGCACCAAAAAATCGGCTGCTCCCATTTCTTCGGGAACAGCCGATAAAAACATCCGTAAATTGTCAGAACGCCACAAAACCACCGCTTGTTTCCACAGGAGCGCAGGAAAGAATGTAGTCACGGTTTCGCTGATAACCCATTTTAGCGATCTCCGACTCAACCGCGTATTCCGCCGTTTCGGGCGTGTTGTTCTCTCTCGACAGATGACCGAGGATAAACCTCGTAGTGCCGCTGTCTATCAGCTCAGCGCAGAAGCAGCCGCAGTCGGTGTTGGATAAATGCCCCCTGTCCGAGCGTATCCTTGCCTTGAGATAAGCGGGGTATCCGCCGTTTCTGAGCATCACAGGGTCATAGTTTGCCTCGATAAGCACCGCCGAGCAGCCCTTTATGCCGTTTCTTACCTCATCGCTCACAAAGCCCAGGTCTGTGCAAACGGCGCAGCTCACATCATCTTCAAATGTGATACGATATCCGCAGGACTGAACCGTATCGTGTGAAGTTGGAAAGCAGGATATCCTCATTCCGCCTATGTCCGCATGATCCTTTATATCCTCCGCACTCGAGGAAATAAGCCCCATATCGTACAGCACGTCAAGAGTGCCGCTCTGTGAATAAACGGGTATACCGGTTTTCTTACTCAGCACTCTCAGCCCCTTAACGTGGTCATTGTGGTCATGGGTGATAAAGACCGCCTTGACGCAGCCTATATCCAGCCCGTTCAGCGCAAGTGCATTTTTTATCTTTGTGAATGAAGCGCCGCAGTCGATAAGAACGCCCTCGCTGCCCGAGCCGACATATGTACAGTTACCGCTGCTTGATGAAAACAGGGGATATATCCTTGGCATAGAAATTCTCCTTAAAGTCCGCTGTCATGAGCGTTTTCCGCCTGCATTTCCGATTGCTTTATGGCAACGAGAGTGTAGCTTGTGCCCCTCTTCTGAACCACATAATCCACATACTTCTCGGGAGAGGGAGCCTCGTCCGAGGTAAGGGTGAGCCATGCGGGGGTAGGTGAAACATAGCCCACCGTAAGAGTATAGCTTTCACCTATCTTGCTTATGGACTCGATGTAGGGCGAGTATGTGAAAAACTTGGGATTTTCGGGAATACGGTAAGAGCTTATCTCCCCGTCATAGTAGAATGAGATATCCGCCGAAGCGATAGTCATATGGTTTATGGTAAGACCCGAGCCGAAAAGCTTAGCGGCGTGCTGTTCAATGTCCACCTCGGGAACGATGAGATAGTCGAAATCAAGCTCATACTTGCTCTTGTCCTCGTAAAGAATGATATCCCACACCGCCGCCGATATGATAGTTTCATTCTTGAGCTTGGTGGTAGCGTCAAATCCGGGAGGGTCGCAGATAACAACGGGGTAAATGAACTTTGCAAACTCGTTTTTCTGCTCGGTGTTGTCAATGATGTTTCTGACCTTGTCCGAAACAAAGCCCACCGTAGAAATAAGACCTATTGCCGCAAGAATGATGAAAATAAGTCCCACGATAAAGTGAAATGCGCTTTTGTTTCCGGGCTTTGCGGCTTCATTGCTGCTTTCCTCCAGCTCGGACATTTCGCTTATCTCGGAAATGTCCTCGTCGAGAGCGGAGTCAAGCATATCGATGATATCGCCGTTTTTCTTTTCCTCGGAGCGTTTATCTTTCTTCATAGTCCTGTCCTTATCTGATCTGACCGTTTCCGTCGATCAGGTATTTGTTTGATGTTATCTCGTAAAGTCCCATAGGACCTCTTGCGTGGAGCTTCTGAGTGGAAATGCCTATCTCAGCGCCGAAGCCGAACATGCCGCCGTCCGTAAATCTCGTGGAAGCATTTACGTAAACGCAGGCGGAGTCCACCTCTTTCTTGAATTTCTCCGCATTTCCCAGATCGTTTGTAACGATACATTCCGAGTGCCCCGTGGAGTATTTTCCGATATGCTCGATAGCCTCGTCAATGTCATTTACGACCTTTACAGCCATAATATAATCGCCGAACTCGGTAGCATAATCCTCCTCTGTGGCAGGAACAACGCAGTCTCCCAGGATACGGACAGTCTCGGGACAGCCTCTCAGCTCCACATTATGCTCGTCAAGCCTTGCCTTCACAGCAGGCAGAAATTCCTCTGCAATATCCTTGTGAACCAGCAGCGTCTCAAGGGCATTGCACACCGAGGGGCGCTGGGTCTTGCCGTTGTCGGTTATGTTAACGCCCATCTCAATGTCCGCGCTCTTGTCTATGTAAATGTGGCAGTTGCCCGTTCCTGTTTCGATAACGGGAACTGTGGCATTCTGAGTAACAGCCTTTATAAGCCCCGCTCCTCCTCTGGGAATGAGCAGGTCCAGGTATTTGCTGCATTTCATAAGCTCGGTGGTGACTTCTCTCGTAGTGTCGTCAACGAACTGGATTATATCCTTGGGGAAGCCTGCCTCACAAACGGCATCTCGCATAATATTACATATGCATTTGTTGGAGTTGTAAGCCTCCTTGCCGCCTCTCAGAATTACCGCATTGCCTGTTTTAAGGCATAGGGTTGCAGCGTCCGCAGTAACATTGGGACGTGACTCATATATCATTCCGATAACGCCCATAGGAACTCTCACCTTTGTTATCCTCATACCGTTGGGACGGACAGAACCGCTGTCCACCTTTCCGATGGGGTCCTCAAGCTTGATAAGCTCTCCGATTGCCGAAGATATGCCCCTTATCCTGTCCTCGTTGAGCATAAGTCTGTCCTGCATAGAAACGGACATACCGTTTTCGCGGGCAGCCTTCAGGTCAGCAGCATTTGCCTCGATTATCTCGTCGGAATGCTTGATAAGCGCTTCTGCGATCTTTGCAAGAGCAGCATTTTTCTTTTCTGTATCAGCGGAAATAAGCGACTTCTTTGCGGCAGCAGCGTTTGCGCCCAGGGTTTCAATGTAAGTCATTGCAGCAGTCCTCCTTTATTTGTTTGCCAGGAAAACCGTTCCCACGGATTTTCCGTCAAAAAGGTCGTAAAGAATATTGGGGTTCCTTCCGTTTACGATAGCCATATCAAAGCCTGCCTCCATAGCTATCTCGGCAGCGTTTATCTTGGTTATCATGCCGCCGCTGCCCAGACCCGAAACAGCGTCGCCTGCCAGCGCCCTTATCTTGTCGTCGATTTTCTCAACTACGGGAATAAGCTTAGCGTCGGGATTTGAGCGGGGGTCTCCGTCAAAAAATCCGTCAATGTCCGACATAATGACCAGCAGGTCCGCGTTGCAGAACACTCCAACGTGAGCCGCAAGGGAGTCGTTCTCGCCCACCGCAAGCTCCAGCTCGTCAATGGCAACGGTGTCATTCTCGTTTACAACGGGAATGATGTTGTGCTCGATAAGCTTGTAGAAGGTGTTCTCAACGTTGTTTTTGCGGGGAGTTTCGAGAATGTATCTCGTAAGAAGTATCTGAGCCACATTCAGATTATATTCTCCGAAAAGCTTGTCGTACATATACATAAGCTCGCACTGTCCCACAGCAGCGCATGCCTGCTTCATCGGCGTGTCGGTGGGACGTTCCCTGAGACCCATTTTTGACATTCCCAGACCGATAGCTCCCGAGGACACCAGGATTATCTCACGTCCGCTGTTCTGAATGTCCGCAAGAGTCTTGACAAGTCTTTCCATTCTGCGGATATTGAGCCTGCCTGTTTTGTGGGTAAGGGTGGAGGTGCCCACCTTGATTACAATTCTCTTTTTTGTGCTGATATCAAACATATAAATGACCCGACTTTCGTTAATTTACTTTGTTTTTGGGAGCGCCGTCAATAAAGCTCCGAAGATTATCGACCGCTGCGGCGATAAGCCTTTCCCTCGTCTGAACCGGCGCCCACGCCACGTGAGGGGTGATAATGCAGTTTTTAGCTCCCAGAAGTGGATTATCCGCTTTCATAGGCTCCGTTTCCACCACGTCCAGCCCCGCGCCTGCGATAATGCCGCCGTTAAGCGCTGTAGCAAGGTCGGTTTCATTCACTACCGGACCTCTCGACGTGTTTATTATGTAAGCGGTCGGCTTGCAGAGCCGCAGCCTATCCATATTCACAAGCCCTCTCGTTTCATCCGTAAGGGGACAGTGGAGGGATATGAAATCGGCGCATTCAAAAACTTCCTCGGCAGAAACAAAGCTTACGCCCTCAGCGGTTTTGGGAGTCCGTGTGGAGGCAATTACCTTCATACCGAATGCAAGAGCAATGCGAGCCACCGCCGAACCGATGCTGCCGAAGCCGATAATTCCCATAGTCATTCCCGAAAGCTCAAAGGTGGGAATGGTGAAATAGGAAAATGTGTCCGACCGCACCCAGCCGCCGCTTTGAACGTCTGCGTTGTAATCCGCCGTTCGGCTTGCAAAATGAAGCACGTAGGAAAATACCTGCTGAGCCACTGCCGAGGTGGAATATGCGGGAACATTACACACTGTTATGCCAAGCTCCGCCGCCGCCTTTGTATCCACATTGTTAAATCCCGTAGCGCACAGACCGATGTATCGCAGCTTCGGACATTGTTCCATTATCTCCCGTGTAAAAACGGTCTTGTTGATAATAACGGCATCTGCGTCTCCGACCCTCTCTGCAACTTTATCCTGAGGGGTAAGAGGATAGCCCGTTACCTTTCCCAGAGCCTTGAACCCGTCAAGGGAAACATCTCCCTGAGAAACGGTTTTTTCTTCGAGCAGAATTATCTTCACGGCAATTCTCCTTATTCGCTTTTATCGGTATCGCCCTTTTCGGCGGTTTCATCCGGATCTGTTTCTTCCGTGTCAGTTTCCGAAGTATTTTCGGCAGCATCCTGTTCAGCCTTTTCCGCCGCGGCGGCAGCCTTTGATACCTTAGCCATATCGACGATCGTAAGCGCCAGAAGTATCATTTCCTCAAGCCCTAAAATATAAAAATATGGCTTTTCCTTGCAGACATATATGAACAGCGTGGAGACTATCCCCACCAGCATATACAGCTCATAGGTGTACTTCCGCTTTTTGTAGCAGAGCATCAGCAGAATAACGCTGATCACCACAAAGCCGATATGGATACTGAGGGGGAGGGGAAATATAATTGAATGTTCCATCATAAAAGTAAGCGTCCTTTCAAAAAATGCGATTTTGCAATAATATTTATAGTATAGCACAATCGGAGCGGCATTTCAATAGCCTTGATGTAAAAAAATACGGCATGAGGAAAATTTTTCAGTAAATGGGCTGCGGCGGCGAATGAAAGCATTTGCAGGGAATAAAACGGTTGACGGCGGAACGAAAAAGTGATATAATATTTTTATTGCAAAATTAGCCGTACAAGGGGGACGTAAGTATGAAAAAAATCAGTATGAAATGTATATCTGCCGCACTTGTAATATGCTTGTCAATGACCGCCTGCGGAGAAAGATCCGAACCTGTTCCCGAAATAGCGGAAACATCTGCGGGCGTTTCTTCGGAAGTGACGGATAGCGCCGAAACAAGCAGCGCCGCCTCCGAAAAAGAGGACTTCTTCGGTAATGATTATGACCCTTTTGCAGATGATTATGACCCATACGGAGACGGAGGAGCCGTAACCGTCACCGCCGATAACGCCCATATCGCCGAGACGGAAAATACACAGGCTCCCGCAGAACAAAAGGAAACGGACAAGCCTGCTCAGACTACAGTGACAACGGCTGCGGAAACCGCCGCAAAGCCTTCCTCTGAAACCTCTTCCGCGACTCAGAGCACAAAAGCTGAAACGGGGTCTGCTTCGGAAGAAAAGGCTTCCGAGGACGTAGAGCTTGTCATATCCGTCCCAAACGGCTGGAATGACGGCACAGCGGATTATTCCCAGATCGACGGCACCGTAAAAAACAAGTCCTCCGCAAGCGTTGACGGCTGGACGGCAACTATTTATGTGGGAAAATCGGCTTCCGTTGAGCAGTCCTGGAACTGCGGCATTGAGCTCAAAGACGGCAAAATGACCGTCACCCCCGTTGAACATAACAAGACCATCACCTCGGGCGGAGAGGGCACCTTCGGAATGATACTCAAAAACCCCGGGGATATCGATACGGGCAAGGCTGAGCTTGTCTGCTCAATGGGCGCATTTGCCGCATCATCATCGGGCAGCGGCAGCTCAGGCTCAAACGGAACACCTCCCGCCGCACCCGTTCAGGAAAAGGACGTTCCTGCTCCTACCACCGACGACTGGCTTTCCGTCAAGGGCAATAAGATAGTTGACAGCAGCGGCAGGGAAGTATGGCTCACAGGCGTGAACTGGTTCGGCTACAATACAGGCACAAATACCTTTGACGGCTTGTGGGCGTGCGACCTGAATACCTCGCTCAAGTCGATTGCCGACCATGGCTTCAATCTCCTGCGAGTACCCATTTCCGCGGAGCTTATCAATAACTGGTCATCGGGCAATTACCCCACCGCAAATTTCAATCAGGCGACAAACTCCTACCTTGTGGGAATGAACAGCCTTGAGATATTCGACTATGTCATAGGTCAGTGCAGAGCCAACGGTATCAAGATAATGATAGATATCCACAGCGCAAAGACCGACGCAATGGGTCATATGAAGAATATGTGGTATGAGGGCAATGTGACCGAAAAGGACTATCTCGCCGCCCTTTCCTGGATGGCAGAGCGATATAAAAACGATGATACCATTATCGCATACGACCTTAAAAACGAGCCTCACGGAAAGGCAAACGAAAGCCCCAGAGCAAAGTGGGATAACAGCAAGGACAACGACAACTGGAAATACGTGGCAGAAAAGGCTGCAAAAGCAGTCCTCGGCAAAAATCCCAACGTTCTTGTAATGGTGGAGGGCATTGAGATATACCCCACAGATATCAAGAGCAACGGCGATTTCGGCTCCACAGATCCGTCGGACTATTATTCCACATGGTGGGGCGGCAACCTCCGCGGCGTGAAGAACGACCCTATCGACCTGGGCAAATATCAGAATAAGATTGTCTACTCTCCCCACGATTACGGCCCCGCAGTATATCAGCAGGAGTGGTTCAAGGGCGACTATACCTATAATTCCCTTTACAAGGACGCCTGGTATGACAATTGGTTCTACATTCAGGACGAGAATATCGCACCTCTCCTTATCGGCGAATGGGGCGGCTTTATGACCCAGCCCAATCTCAAGTGGATGACCTATCTCAGACAGCTTATCAAGGAAAAGCGCATCAACCATACATTCTGGTGCTTTAACGCCAACTCGGGAGATACGGGCGGACTTGTGAAGGACGATTTCACCACATGGGACAATGAAAAATACGAATTTGTAAAGGAAGTTCTCTGGCAGGAGGACGGAAAATTCGTAGGTCTCGACCACGAGATACCCTTAGGCTCAAACGGCAAGGCTTTGGGCAAATAAATTTTTTCGGGAGCTTCATATATGAGCGGATTTGATACATTTGAAAAGCTGGGAGACGGCTGTGAGATATGTGTTACCGAGGAGCATACCTTCGGAACGGACGCATTTCTCCTTGCGGATTTTGCAAGGGCAAGGCATAAGGATATCGTCTGCGACCTGGGCACGGGCTGCGGGATAATCGCAGTCCTTGAAAAGCTCAGATATTCGCCTAAAAAGGTCTACGGCATTGATATCCAGGAGCAGGCGATAGAGCAGTTTAAAATAACTGTTGAACGTTCTTCCCTTGAGGACGTTTGCCCCCTTCATATGGACCTTAGATCACTTACAAATGAAGCTCCACTTGATATATGCGACCTTGTTACCTGCAATCCGCCCTATAAGGCATACAAGGCAGGTATAGAAAGCGAGCTTGACGCCCATAAAATAGCAAGGCACGAGATACTCTGCAATATAAACGATGTCTGCGCCGCCGCAAAGAGACTTCTGAAATTCGGCGGCAGGCTTTGCATATGCAACCGTCCCGAACGGCTTGCGGACGTTATATCGGCAATGCGCTCAAACGGTATCGAGCCGAAAAATCTCAGGTTCGTGTCAAAGTCACCCGACAGCGCCCCATGGCTGTTTCTTATCGAGGGGCGAAAGGGCGGCGGCGCATTTATGAAGGTAATGCCCCAGCTTTACATAAGCGGTACGGGCGGAGTAAGCCCCGAGCTGGCGGCGATATACGGTCATTATTCGGAGAAAGGGGAGTAAGCTGTGTCGGGAAAGCTTTATGTTGTGGGTACGCCTATCGGCAACCTTGAGGATATAACATACCGTGCGGTGAGGATATTGTCTGAGGTGGATTTTATCTGCGCCGAGGACACCAGGGTAACGGTAAAGCTTCTCAATCATTTTGAGATAAAAAAGCCGCTCCTCAGTTATCACGAGCATTCCGCAGCCCATGTTTCGGAAAATATCATTGAAAGGCTCCGAAACGGCGAAAGCTGCGCTGTGGTAACGGATGCGGGAATGCCCTGTATTTCCGACCCGGGAGAGGACCTTGTAAGAATGTGCCGAGACCTGGACATTCCCGTTGAAGCTGTTCCCGGACCTACCGCAATGGCAACTGCTGCGGCGGTCTGCGGGATACCTGCGTCCCGTTTTGCATTTGAAGGCTTCCTTTCCGTCACAAAGAAGCAGAGATTTGCACATCTGAAAGCGGTGGCGTCCGACACTCACACACTGATATTTTACGAGGCGCCCCATAAGCTGAGAACTACCTTGGAAGATATGCTCAAATACTTTGGAGACAGGCGGATATCCATATGCAGAGAGCTTACGAAGATACACGAAGAGGTAATGCGGACGACCCTTTCCGAGGCTATAAGCTATTACGAGACCAATGCTCCCCGAGGAGAATATGTCCTTGTGGTAGAGGGCGCAGGGGAGAACAGTGAAGATAAGGACTACACCCTTGAGGACGCGGTCAGGCTTGCGAAGGAGCTTGCAGAAAAGGGCGTAAAGCTGACCGAGGCTTGCAGGGAGGCAGCGTCGGTGACGGGTATAAGAAAAAATGACATTTATTCGGCTCTTATGTAATTTTTTGACCGACTAAATGCAAAGATAAAGCTTTGTCAGCATTTTTTGTTGAAAATGCTCAAAAAATATGAAAGAATTTTTTTGCAAAATTGCATTTTTAATCTTGCAAAATGGAAAAAATAATGTTATAATGTATTCAGGCTTTATGCGAAAGGGAAGTTTGCATAAGTTGAATTTATTTGGGAGGTTTTAACAATGGCGTTAAAAAACAAATATCTTATTGATTTACTCGAGACAGTAAAGAAGCGCAATCAGGGAGAGCCCGAATTTATTCAGGCAGTTACAGAGGTTATCGAAACTCTCGAGCCTGTTATTGAAAAGAGACCTGACCTCGTTGAGGCAGGCGTTCTCGACAGACTCGTTGAGCCTGAGAGACAGATCGTTTTCCGTGTTCCCTGGGTAGATGACAACGGCAAGGTTCAGGTAAACCGCGGCTTCAGAGTACAGTTCAACTCTGCTATCGGTCCTTACAAGGGCGGTATCAGACTTCACCCTTCCGTATATATCGGTATCATCAAGTTCCTCGGCTTCGAGCAGGTATTTAAGAACAGCCTTACCACCCTTCCCATGGGCGGCGGCAAGGGCGGCTCCGACTTTGACCCCAAGGGCAAGAGCGACGGAGAGGTTATGCGTTTCTGCCAGAGCTTTATGACTGAGCTCTGCAAGCACATCGGCGCAGACACCGACGTTCCCGCTGGCGATATCGGTACCGGCGCAAGAGAGATAGGCTATATGTTCGGTCAGTATAAGAGACTCCGCAACGAGTTCACAGGCGTTCTCACAGGTAAGGGTCTTACCTACGGCGGTTCTCTCGCAAGAACAGAGGCTACAGGCTACGGTCTCTGCTACTTCACAGACGAAATGCTCAAGGCTAACGGCAAGTCCTTCGAGGGCAAGACCGTTGTTATTTCCGGTTCCGGAAACGTTGCTATCTACGCTACCGAGAAGGCTACAGCTCTCGGCGCAAAGGTAGTTGCACTTTCCGACTCCAACGGCTACATCTACGATCCCGACGGAATTGATCTTGCTTGCGTAAAGCAGCTCAAGGAAGTTGAGAGAAAGAGAATCAAGGAGTACGTTGCTACTCACCCCAACGCAACCTACACAGAGGGCTGCAAGGGTATCTGGACTATCAAGTGCGATATCGCTCTTCCCTGCGCAACTCAGAACGAGATCGACGGCGAGAGCGCTGCTATCCTCGTAAAGAATGGCTGCTGGTGTGTATCCGAGGGTGCAAATATGCCCTCTACTCCCGAGGCTATCAACACTTACCTTGCAAACGGTATCCTCTATGGTCCCGCTAAGGCTGCAAACGCTGGCGGCGTTGCTACTTCCGGTCTCGAAATGAGCCAGAACAGCGAGAGACTTTCCTGGACATTCGAAGAGGTTGACGCTAAGCTTCACGGCATTATGGTTTCCATCTTCAAGGCTTGCGAGAGTGCAGCTAAGGAGTATGGCATGGAAGGCAACTACATGGCAGGCGCAAACATTGCAGGCTTCCTGAAGGTTGCTGAGGCTATGAAGGCTCAGGGCTGCGTTTGATTTCAGATCACGCTTACCGTAAAATAAACTGAATTATCCCTTTGCAGCAAAATTCTGCTGCAAAGGGATTTTTTGCATTATTTCACCCATACCGTCATAATATTTTATCAGAAGTGTTCGTCCGGATAAATTTCGGAACAAGGCTGATTATAGGAAAGGATCGGGTTTTATATGGGATTTGAATTTTCAAGGTACAGGACCGCCGTTTTTTCTGCTCTGGCAGTTCTGGCTTCGGCGGCTATGATACATTATGCTGTTGATAAGATAGACAGCGCTGTGTATGTGAATACGGGCGAGGCGGATATGGGCGGCAGGATAGTTGTGCTCGACTGCGGACACGGCGGAATGGACGGCGGCTGCTCCACAGCTGACGGCATAACGGAAAAGGGGATAAACCTGAAAATAATGCTTGCAGTCCGGGATATGTGCAGGCTGTACGGCTATGATACCGCCGTAACGCGTGACAGGGATATCTCCATTCACGACAGTGGCGTTACGGGTGTGCGCAATCAGAAGGTGTCGGATATGGAAAACAGGCTTGAGCTTTTCAATAAATTCCCCGACGCAGTGTGCCTGTCCATTCATCAGAATACATACACCGACCCGAAATTCAGCGGTGCGCAGATGTTTTATTCCGCCACAAATCCCGAAAGCGAGCGCTTTGCTTCTATTCTGCAAAATAAGTTCGTCCAGAATCTCCAGCCCGAAAATATGAGAGAGACGAAGCTTTGCGGCAAAGAGCTGTATCTCTGCTATTTCTGCAATAATCCTGCTGTTATGGCTGAATGCGGATTTCTCTCCAATCCCGAGGAAGCGGCAAAGCTTACAAATGAAGCATATCAGCAGCAGGTGGCATACACATTGTTTTCGGGGCTGAATGAATTTATAAGCTGACATATGATACTATAGCAATCCACAAAAATATCCTGCCAAGTTCGGCAGTGCAAAGCTTGAATAGTGTCGTCACTCACCCTTGACAGGCGGCAAGCCTGCCTGCGGGTTCGTTCCTAACTCTTCAAGCTTTGCCCTTGCCTCTTTTTGTCAGTCTATTTCTGTGTCTTGCTATAATATCCTCCTGCACGGGATATCCGAGTGCAGGGGGATATTTTTTTATATTGACCCACCTTCTTTTCCGGCGGTGTCAGTCTGCCGAGAGAAGGACTCTGCGTCAGTTTTTGCATAATTTGCATTTTATCTATTGAAAAAAATAAGGCTTTGTGGTATAATCAGAATGTATATTTATTTCTTTTGAAGGGCGGTTTTGAAGATGAAGCTTGTCGGTTCAAAAAACAGCTCTATCAGAAATCAGATGCTGATAATGTTTCTTATAGTAATACTGCCCCTTTTTGCAGCCAGCATAATGCTGCTTGTGAATATGCGGTCGGAGGTCACCGAAAGGATCATAAGCACCGCAAATGTCAAGGCTGACAGTATCCGTACAAGGATAGCCGACACGGTGGATTCGGTGGAGGCGGCAATGGATATGTTCGTTACGGACGAAAATGTCATTGCCTTTCTGGAAAACGACTACGAGACAAATGCCGAATATTACAAATATTACAGCAGAGGACCTCATCAGAGATATCTTGAGTCCTTTCCGCAGATCGATAGCGTTAAGGTTTACACAGGGCGGAGCGATTTTGTCTGCAATGCCGATTATATTTATGCTGACGAGCAGATAGAGGCTCAGACCTGGTATAATAAAGCAAGGCTTGACAGCGATGTTTTTTTCTGGGACACAGTTATCGACCGAAAGGACGGTATATGGCATCTCGGCTGTATAAAGGCGATAAAAAAGGATAATAAGGTCATAGGCATTGCTGCGGCTCTTATTTCCGAGGACTGGATAAACAGGAGCGTTTCGTCGGAGGAAAGCAAGAGTATCCTGTGCGTCGGTGAGGGCTCTGTCTTTTTCAGCAATTACGAGGGTGCAAAGCCCGGAGGCAGGATAGAATATGACGAGTCCATATCTATGAACGGCAGAAATGTTCTGAAAGAAGGACTTTTAGGCTTCAAGGGCTATACCATAACCGAGAATTTCCAATACGGAGAAAATTTTCAGATCATTTTTCTTATCCCCGCAGGAGTGGCAGATCTTGAGATAAATAAGCTGATAATTATTTACGGCGGTTATTTCTGCCTGTTCTTTATTCTTTCGCTGCTCATCATCGTGCTGTTCACCAGCGTTTTCTCAAGGCGTATCACTCTGCTCAGCGAGAAAATGCACGCTGTGGCAGGAGGCGATTTCAATGTGGAATTTACCGACAAGGGACACGATGAGATCGCAGAGCTGTACACCGATCTTGAGCAGATGATCCACAGTATGCAGACTATGATGAACGATGTCTATCAGGCAAAGCTCCAGAATGAGGAATTTAAATTCGTTCAGATGGAAGCCGAGTTCAAGGCGCTTGCCAGCCAGATAAATCCCCATTTTCTGTATAACACCCTTGAAACTATCCGAATGAAAGCATTCTGCAACAATGACAAGGAAACTGCCGATCTTGTGAAGAAGCTGGGCAAATTTATGCGCAGATGCCTTGAATTTAAAGACGGCGAGGTCACGCTCCGCTCCGAGCTTGAGTTTACAAACGGATATCTTGAGCTGCAGTCCGCAAGATTTGGTGACAGGGTCTCCTACAGCATTTATTCCGAAGTGTCAAAGGATTATATGATACTGCCCCTTGTGATACAGCCTGTGGTGGAGAATGCCTTTGTTCACGGCATAGAGAGCTGCAAGGATAACGGACGTATCGACATAAAGGTATATTACAGCGGTGACAACGTGATTATCGATGTAAAGGACAACGGCAGCGGAATGAGCAAAGAAAAACTCAGAGAGCTTGAAGCGAAGCTCAGGAGAAACGATACCTCCTCGGGCAAGAGTATAGGACTGACAAACGTTAACAAGCGAATAAAAATGTACCACGGCGAGCGGTACGGACTTACAATAAAAACTAAGGAAGGCGGGGGAACTACCATCAGGATAACCCTTCCCCGCAATCCCGTTTCCCGCAGCTCCGCTGCAGGAGGCAGCATTACAACAGATACGGAAAGGCGATGATACATAATGTTTAAGGTGCTTCTGGTGGACGACGAGCCAAACGTAAGAATGGGCATAAAAATGATGATACCCTGGGAGGAGATAGGCTGTGAGATAATCGGCGAGGCGGAGGACGGCGACGACGGACTTTCCAAAATAATGATATCCCGTCCGGATATCGTCATCGCAGATATCAAAATGCCGGGAAAGACAGGCATTGAAATGACCGAGGCAGCAAAGGCACTGGGCTTTAAGGGCAAGGTCATTATCCTGTCGGGATATTCGGATTTCAGCTATGCCAAGACCGCCATTTCCCTGGGGGTGGAGAATTTCATTCTCAAACCCGTTGACGAGGACGAGCTTACCGAAGCAATAAAGGCGGCGGGGGAGAAGATTAAAAGCGAGCGTGAGAAAAGCTACCGGCAGGAGATCGGCAGCGAATATCTTTACGAGCAGAGGGTCAAGGGACTTTTTGCGGGAGATGAGGGTCACATTGCAGACGCTGCCGCAGCAGGGCAGTATACCTCCTACTGTGCAGCCGTTATTGGTTTTGACGACGGACAGGAGCTTGGCTCGGACTGCGGTGCGGCTGTACGGAAATTCTTTGATAATATGAAGAATGTGGATATAGTTTCGGTGGACATAAGCGGCGTTCTCGGGCTGCTGTTCAAGGACTGGGAGTACGAGGCTGTTAAGGAGGCGCTTATTCGTCTGAACGAGGCTCTTATGGGACGGGCGTTCATAGCCTGCGGCAGCAGCGTAAGGTCTCCCGGCGAGATATGCAGGTCTTACGGCGAAGCAAAGAGCATCTATGCAAACAAATTCATTTTCCGCCACTGCGGCATCGCTGCTCCCGATCTGCTCAAACAACGCCGTGATAATGACGATACGGATTATGCTTCCCAGCTTTATGCATATATGGAGATAAACGATACCGAAAAGCTCAGCCGTACCCTCGATATGTTTATGGAGTCTATGCAGACCATGGACAACACCCCCGAAAAGGCGAAAATAAGCTGTATAACCCTGCTTATGGATATCCGCTCAAGGATAGTGCGCAGCGCGTCGGACAAAAAGCCCGAGACCCTTATCTCCGATGAGTTCGTTTCACATATCGGAGGACTTTCAAGTCTCAGGGATATTATCGAGGAGATAAGAAAATGCCTTATCAGCGTGTCGGACGCCTGCTTCAGCAAGACCACCAAGAGCAATATGGAGAGGGTGGTGCAGTACATCAGGGCAAATTACAACCGTGAGCTGCGCCTTGAAATGCTGGCAGGGATATTCGGCTACAACAGCGCATATCTGGGCAAGGTCTTTCATCAGTACACGGGTGAGAACTTCAACAATTACCTTGACGAGATACGTATTTCCGAAGCCAAAAGGCTCCTTGCCGAGGAGGATTACAAGGTCTACGAGGTGGCTGAAATGGTTGGCTATTCCAACATAAATTATTTCCACAACAAATTCAAGAAATATGTGGGTGTAAGCCCTCTCAGCTACAAGAAGTCCTTCGGCAGGGACGAATAACAGATATATCAAAAAATATATAGGGTCATATATTTTTTGTATTTCAAAAAAAGCTTATGATGTGATATCATAAAATTGTATGCAGATAATGCTGATTTTCGGTACATACTGCCGAATTTTAGGCATAGATATTCTGCTCGCTTGCTCGTATTTCAACACGAAAGGACAGTGTGCAATGTATAAAATTGTAAGAAAAAAGGCTTTAAATCCTACTGTAACTCTTATGGATATCGAAGCTCCCGCAGTTGCAAAAAAGGCTGAGCCGGGTCAGTTCATCATTCTGAGAACTGACGAGAACGGCGAGAGAATACCCCTCACCGTTGCCGATTACGACAGGGAAAAGGGTACTGTTACCATTATTTTCCAGATAGTCGGCGCTACTACGGAAAAGCTCAATCATATGAACGAGGGTGATTATTTACAGGATTTCGCAGGCCCTCTCGGCAGAGCAACTCACACCGAGGGACTTAAAAAGGTGGCTGTTGTGGGCGGCGGCGTTGGCTGCGCAATTGCATATCCTGTTGCCAAGAAGCTTCACAGCGTAGGCTGCGAGGTACACTCCATCGTTGGTTTCAGAAGCAAGGACCTTGTTATCCTCGAGGATGAGTTCAGAGCCTGCTCGGACAAGCTTTGCATGATGACCGATGACGGCTCCTACGGCACCAAGGGTCTTGTTACAAATGCTCTCAAGGAGCTTATCGACAGCGGCGAGCAGTATGACGAGGTCATCGCTATCGGTCCCCTGATAATGATGAAGTTCGTTGCCGCTACTACTAAGGAATACGGCATCAAGACAGTTGTATCTATGAATCCTATTATGATAGACGGAACGGGAATGTGCGGCGGCTGCCGTCTTACAGTCGGCGGAGAGACAAAGTTTGCCTGCGTTGACGGTCCCGAATTTGACGGTCATCTTGTTGATTTCGACGAGGCTATGGGACGTTCTACTATGTACAAGCCTTTTGAAAGAAAGAAGCACGAGGAAACCTGCAACTTATTCAAGGAGGTAAAGTGATATGCCTAATATGTCGCTTAAAAAGAACCCTATGCCCTCTCAGGAGCCTGAGGTAAGAAACAAGAATTTCCTCGAGGTGGCTCTCGGCTACACAGAGGAAATGGCTGTGGACGAGGCTCAGAGATGTCTTCACTGCAAGAATATGCCCTGTGTGAAGGGCTGTCCCGTAAATATCGATATCCCCGCATTTATCAAGGAGATCGCAGACAAGAACTTCGAGGGCGCTTATGGAATAATTGCCAAGTCCAGCTCCCTTCCCGCAGTATGCGGACGTGTTTGTCCCCAGGAAACTCAGTGCGAGGGTAAGTGTGTAAGAGGTATCAAGGGCGAGCCTGTGGGTATCGGCAGACTTGAGAGATTTGCAGCGGATCACCACAATGCAAACTTCAAGGGTGAGCCCGAAAAGCCTGCTTCAAACGGCAAAAAGGTGGCAGTTATCGGCGCAGGTCCCGCAGGTCTTACCTGTGCGGGCGACCTTGCAAAGAAGGGCTATGACGTTACAGTATTTGAGGCACTTCACCTTGCAGGCGGCGTTCTGGTTTACGGAATCCCCGAGTTCAGACTTCCCAAGAGCATCGTTCAGCGCGAGATAGACGGTCTCATGGCTATCGGCGTACATATCGAGACAAACGTTATCATCGGCAAGACCATTACCATTGACGAGCTTTTCGAGCAGGGCTTCAAGAGCGTGTTCATCGGCTCGGGAGCAGGTCTGCCCAGATTTATGAATATCCCCGGTGAGAACCTCAAGGGCGTTTATTCCGCAAACGAGTTCCTCACAAGAGTTAACCTGATGAAGGCTTACAAAGAGGGCAGCGACACTCCCGTTAAGGAGAACAAGAAGGTTGCTGTTGTTGGCGGCGGAAACGTTGCAATGGACGCTGCACGCTGCGCACTCAGACTTGGAGCTGAGGAAGTTTACATCGTATACCGCAGAGGCGAGGCTGAGCTTCCTGCAAGAGCGGAGGAGATCGAGCACGCTAAGGAGGAGGGCATCATCTTCAAGACCCTCACAAATCCTGTGGAGATTCTGGGCGATGAAAACAAGTTCGTAAGCGGTATCAAGTGCGTATCCATGGAGCTTGGCGAGCCTGACGAGTCGGGCAGACGCCGTCCCGTTGTAAAGGAAGGCTCCGAGCACGTTATCGACGTTGACTGCGTTGTAATGTCCATCGGAACATCTCCCAACCCCCTCATCAGAAACACAACCGAGGGACTTGAGACAAACAAGCACGGCTGTATCGTGGTTAAGGACGAAAGCGGTCTTACCTCCCGCGAGGGCGTTTATGCAGGCGGCGACGCTGTTACAGGCGCAGCTACCGTTATCCTTGCAATGGGCGCAGGTAAATCTGCGGCTGAGGCTATTGACGAATATCTTTCTAAGTAAGATGACTTTTTTCACCGTACCCGGTTTACGGGTACGGTGAATTTGTATGGGGTAGGAAATGTGAAGAACCAAAAAAAGGAAAAGATAAGCATTGCCGAAATACTTGCAGCAATTTATGTGGTTGCTGTGATTATCATATATTTTCTTCCCGGTGTGTTGGGTCTGTATGATGTAATGGTCGGAAAAAGAGGGCTTGGAAATACGATTTCTGCTATTCTTATCAGCTCAGGATCTGCACTTTTTCTTTCTGTTCCCATACTCATTATCGGAATAGGTAATCTCAGAGGTCTTATTAAGAACAGGAAGGAATTGAAAAGCTCTTTTCTGCCAATAATAGGGATAACATTTCTCACTATCACAATTCCCATAATTTTATTCGGCGTTATCAACCGGACACGTTATGCAGAGCAGCAGTGTTTCTCCGATAATGACATAGGATTCGGGGATTTCCCCATTTTGGCAGACTGTATTTCCGATTATTTCTCAGATGAATATGACGAATTTGTTGTTAATGATATTTGGTTAGATAGTAGGAAACATATCTCTTCGTCGGGCAGGGGCGGAAGCTCATATCATAAAGAATATATTATTTATGGCTACAATAACGAGGTGAAGCTTTTTTCTGCTCAGATAGGAAAAGAGGATCATAATTCTTTTGTGAAGTCATTGCCAAAGGGTTTTGATATTACGGTGACGGTCTATAAAAAATCCCGCTTTATCAGAAGTGTTGAGTCGTCTGTGGATTTTGGCAGAGAGAAAAGCTATGAGCATTTTTTTGAAATATCCGAAGATGGTGATGTAATTGTCCGTTCCGAAAAAATGGCAGCTTTTGAGATAGATAATCTCACTTGGTGCGAATTTCATAAGGGCGGAAGCATTGATATTCAAAATGCGCTGTGCGGCATAAATGCTGAAAAATCACTTGAATATCCATATTCGATAATGGGTGATGAAATATGCCTTTTTGCGTGGGTGGACGGGGGATATAAGAGAGTGAGCAACATTATTTACAAGGAAGATATCAGCCAATGAAAAAATACATCATCAACTCAAACGACGCAGGGCAGCGTGTGGACAAATTCATACAGAAAGCCGCTCCCAAGCTGCCTCAGAGCGCAATGTACAAGGGAATACGCACGAAAAATATCAAGCTCAACCGCAAACGCTGTGAAATATCCACAAGGCTTTCCGAGGGAGATGTGCTTGAGCTGTATCTGCCCGATGAATTCTTTGAGGAGGACGATTCGGGGGAGAAGTACGAGTTTCTCAAGGCACCGAAGGATATCTCGGTGATCTACGAGGACGAAAATATCCTGCTTATGGACAAGAAAAACGGACTTGTAGTACACGAGGATAACGAGGGCACGGTGGACACCCTTGTGAACCGTATGCAGCATTATCTTTACGCAAAAGGGGAGTACGACCCTGCGGACGAGAACAGCTTTACCCCCTCTCTGTGCAACAGGCTTGACAGGAATACGGGAGGTATCGTCATTGCGGCGAAAAATGCGGAGTCCCTGCGTATACTCAATCAGAAGATAAAGGACAGGGAGCTTGAAAAGAAATATCTGTGTATTGTTGTGGGAGTGCCGCCGAAAAGATCCGAAACTATGACTGCGTTTCTTTTCAAGGACAGCAAATCGAATACCGTTACCGTTTCCGACAAAAAGACCGACCGCAACAAGACCATTGTGACCAAATACCGAGTGCTGAAAACCGACGGAAAGCTGAGCCTTGTTGAGGTTGAGCTGCTTACCGGGCGCACTCATCAGATAAGGGCGCATATGGCTTATATCGGCTGTCCGCTGCTTGGGGACGGGAAGTACGGCAGCAACAAGGTGAACAGGAGCTATGGCATAAAAACTCAGGCGCTCTATTCCTACAAGCTGAAATTTGCTTTTACCACCGACGGTGGATTGCTCGAATATTTAAACGGCAGGGAATTTACTGTTCCCATGGTATGGTTTGAGGATATGTTTCTTGAAAAATAATATTAGCAAAATGTTCACAGAATGTTAGTTGTATTATTAGTATAATATCCGTATAATAAATGTTAGACTTCTAACCGATAGATGTCTAACATTTTTATTTCGTGCAGGGAGGCGATCATTTGAACGGCTCAGACGAAGCATATCCCGAAAAAGAGGAGCATATCGGAAGATATGTGAACCGGCTTTCAAAGGATATCCGTTACTCGATAAACGGATATCTGCTGGAAAAGGGGTATTCAATGACGGGCGAGCAGTGCAGGATACTGGGATTTATCAGATACTGCAATGACAGCGGCAGCTGCGTTTACCAGAAGGATATAGAAAACAGCTTCGGCATAAAGCGTTCCTCAGTTGCAAGTATTCTTGCCAATATGGAAAAAGGGGGCTACATTATCCGCGAGGTGGATAAGTCCGACGCCCGTATAAAAAAGGTCTTTCTTACCGACGAGGGTCAGAAATTACAGACGGAGATAGGTCGTACTATCGGTATGATAGAGGAGATGATCACACGTAATATGTCGGATAAGGAAAAAAGAGAGCTTATCAGGCTCACACAGCTTGCTATTTCCAATATCGAGTCCTCGGGACTTCTTGGGGAACAGTGCGGAAAGGGCAGAGAAAAATTCAAAGAAAAGGAGACTTCCGGAAAATGCTGAAAAAACTGCTGTCCTGCGTGGGAGAGTATAAAAAGTATGTTATACTCACTCCCATTGTAATGATGGGCGAGGTCATTATGGAGGTGCTCATACCCCTTGTAATGGCTTTTATGGTGGACAACGGAATTGGTAAGGGCGATATTTCCTACACCATAAAAATGGGTCTGCTGATGGTGCTTATGGCACTGTTCTCCCTCGCCTGCGGTGCTTTGGGCGGTAAATTTGCCGCTGTTGCAGGTATGGGCTTTGCAAAGAATGTGAGAAAAAAGCTTTTTGACAAGGTGCAGGATTTTTCCTTTGCCAATGTGGACAAATTTTCCACAGCTTCCCTTGTTACAAGACTTACCACAGACGTTACCAATGTGCAGAACACATTTATGATGATAATAAGAATGGCGGTCAGGTCGCCGTTTATGCTTATCTTTGCGCTGATAATGGCTGTTTCCATCAATGCAAAGCTTGCAACTATCTTTCTCATAGCAATTCCCGTTCTTGCGGTCGGTATGATAATAATCACCTCCACCGCATTCCCCAGATTTGAGAAAATGCTTGCAAAATATGACGCTCTTAACTCAAGAGTTCAGGAAAATCTTATAGGAATAAGAGTTGTTAAGGCGTTTGTACGTGAAAAATTCGAGGGCGAGAAATTCGTGGCTTCCGCCGATGATGTCCGCGCGGCTCAGGTAAAGGCTGAAAAGGTGGTAATTCTCGGTCAGCCCCTTATGCAGATAGCTATGTACTCATGCATTGTGGCTGTTATCTACTTCGGCGGAAATATGGTCATCGGAGAATCAATGCTTATCGGTCAGCTTTCAAGCTTTATCACATACATCACCCAGATACTTATGTCCCTGATGATGCTCTCTAT
This sequence comes from Huintestinicola sp., assembly GCF_051882455.1. Lineage (NCBI taxonomy): Bacteria > Bacillati > Bacillota > Clostridia > Eubacteriales > Oscillospiraceae > Huintestinicola > Huintestinicola sp. The sequence goes on from NZ_JBJERV010000033.1 coordinate 34,104, forward strand.
GATATTTGTTATGACCACCATTTCCATGGCTTCAATGCACAGAATTGTGGAGATATTCGACGAGGTCCCCGACATTGCTGACGATAATGCAGACCCCGAGCTTCGTCCCGAGGACGGAAGCATCGTATTTGACAATGTTTCCTTCAGCTATGCAAAGGACAAGGATAAGCTCAACCTGAGAAATATCGACCTGAATATCAGATCGGGCGAGACCATCGGTGTCATAGGCGGAACGGGTTCGGCAAAATCTACTCTCGTTCAGCTTATCCCGAGGCTTTACGATGTTATAGACGGAAAGATCATGGTCGGCGGCCACGATGTACGGGATTACAAGATAGATAATCTCCGCAACGAAGTCGCAATGGTGCTGCAGAAAAACGTTCTCTTCTCGGGAACCATAAAGGATAATCTCCGCTGGGGCGATGAAAATGCCACCGATGAGGAGATAATCGAGGCGTGCAAGCAGGCTCAGGCTCACGATTTCGTTATGAGCTTCCCCGATGGCTATGATACCGACCTGGGACAGGGGGGCGTTAACGTTTCCGGCGGTCAGAAGCAGCGACTCTGTATCGCAAGAGCGCTGCTCAAAAAGCCTAAGATAGTTATTCTTGACGACTCCACCAGCGCTGTCGATACCGCTACAGACGCAAAGATACGTCACGCATTCAGGACGGAGCTTGCGGATACCACCACTATTATCATTGCCCAGCGTATTTCCTCCGTTGCCGAGGCGGACAGGATAATCGTCCTCGATGACGGAAAGATCGACGCATTTGACACTCACGAGCATCTTCTCAAAAATAATAAGATCTATCGCGAGGTCTACACCTCACAGCAGAAAGGAGCTGAAGAATAATGCCTCCGCACAAGCCTCACGGACCCCTTCAGAAGCCCGGAAACGCAGGAGCCGCTTTCAAAAGGATACTCGGCTATGCTTCGGAATATAAGGGACTTCTGGCATTGGTCGTAGTATTTATCATTTTAAGCTCCCTTGCAAATATTATCGGCACATCGTTTTTGCAGGTAATTATCGATGATTATCTCACCCCCATGATAGGCAATAAGGACGAGGTACTGTTCGGACAGTTTATCGGCACTCTTGCAAAAATGGGACTGATATACGTGCTTGGCGCCCTCTCCACCTTTGCATATGCAAGGATAATGCTCACAGTCTCCACAAGGACGCTTTTCAAGCTGAGAACAGACCTGTTCACTCATATGGAGACCCTTCCCATAAAATACTTTGACACCCATACTCACGGCGATGTTATGAGCCGTTATACAAACGATATCGACACGATCCGAGAGATGATGTCAAACTCCATTGCAAGCTTTATTTCATCGGCTGTTACCGTTGTGGGCGTTTTCGTGATGATGGTATATTACAGCTGGCAGCTTACGCTCATTGTTCTGGCAATGCTCGTCCTGCTTCTGTTCATCACAGGAAAAATAGGCGGACAGAGCGGCAAATTCTTCAAGGAGCAGCAGTCAAAGATAGGCGCAGTCAACGGCTACATTGAGGAAATGATTGACGGTCAGAAGGTAGTCAAGGTCTTTGTTCACGAGGATAAGTCCAAGGAGGAGTTCGACAAGCTGAACACCGCTCTCTGCGAGGCTTCCACAAAGGCTAACACCTTTGCCAATATCATGGGTCCCGTTAACAATAATCTGGCGCACATTCAGTATGCTATCCTTGCGGTTGCGGGAAGTATACTTGCAATTCTGGGCGTTCATACCTTCAGCGGCGTTATGACAATAGGTACTGTGGTGGCATTCCTTCAGTTTTCAAGAAACTTCTCTATGCCTATTGCACAGGTGGCTCAGCAGTTCAATGCAGTGCTTTCCGCACTTGCGGGTGCAGAGCGCATATTCAGCCTTATTGACGAGACCTCCGAGGTGGACGATGGATATGTTACCCTTGTAAATGCGGAGATACAGCCTGACGGAACTATTTCCGAAAGCGACAAGCGCACAGGCGTATGGGCGTGGAAGCACCCTCACAAGGCTGACGGAACTATCACCTATACAAAGGTCGAGGGTAGAGTTGAATTTGACGATGTGACATTCGGCTATGAGGAGAACAAGACGGTTTTAAATGGTGTTTCCCTTTTCGCAAAGCCCGGTCAGAAGATCGCTTTTGTGGGCTCCACAGGCGCAGGAAAGACCACCATTACAAATCTTATCAACAGATTTTACGATGTCCCCGACGGAAAAATTCGCTATGACGGCATAAACATCAACAAGATCAAAAAGGACGATCTGAGACGTTCGCTGTCAATGGTTCTCCAGGACACCCATCTGTTTACGGGTACGGTCATGGAGAATATTCGATACGGAAAGCTTGACGCTACAGACGATGATGTTATCGCGGCGGCAAAGCTTGCCAATGCCGACTCCTTTATCAGACATCTTCCCGAGGGCTATAACACGATGCTCACGTCGGACGGCGCAAACCTCTCTCAAGGTCAGAGACAGCTGCTTGCAATCGCCCGTGCGGCTGTGGCAGACCCGCCCGTTCTCATTCTCGACGAGGCGACTTCCTCCATCGATACAAGAACGGAAGCCCTTATTGAAAAGGGTATGGACAGCCTTATGAAGGGTCGTACTGTTTTCGTTATCGCCCACAGGCTTTCTACAGTCAGAAATTCCGACGCTATTATGGTCCTCGAGCACGGAAACATCATCGAGCGCGGCGACCATGACAAGCTTATTGCCGACAAGGGCAAGTATTATCAGCTGTATACGGGTATGTTTGAGCTGAGCTGATAAATTTTATGAAATAAAAATGCTGTTTCCTCGGAATATTACGGGGAAACAGCATTTTTTTTGTTGAAAATGTAATAATTTACAGCCAAGAGACTTTGGAAAATTGTGATTTGTTATAAAATACCAAAATCCTATCAAAAATATAGGAAAATCTCTTGACAAATCCGGGAAAGTGATATATAATATAATCACAGTCAAACACTACTAAATGAATAGGAATGGTGGAGATTATAATGACCTTTATAAATAAGCCGAACTACGGACGAATGTGCTGTTGACCTTGTTCCGTTATCAAAATCGTTATAAACCAATATTATTAAGAAAAGAGGATCTTTATTATGGCACAGATCACAGATACATCAGCTTGGGGCTTTGAAACAAAGCAGCTTCACATCGGACAGGAAGAGGCGGATCCCGCGACCGACTCCAGAGCGGTCCCCATTTATCAGACCACTTCCTACGTTTTCAAAAATTCCGCTCACGCAGCCGCACGCTTCGGTCTTGCGGACGCAGGCAACATTTACGGCAGACTTACAAACTCCACTCAGGACGTTTTTGAGCGCAGAGTAGCGGCTCTTGAGGGCGGCGTGGCAGCTCTTGCAGTGGCTTCGGGCGCTGCGGCAATTGCATACACCTTCCAGAATCTGGCAGGTGCAGGGGACAACATAGTTTCCTCAAAGACCATTTACGGCGGTACATATAACCTTCTCGCCCACACTCTTCCTCAGTACGGTATTGACACCACTTTCGTTAACATTCACGACCTTGACGAGGTGAGAAATGCCGTAAAGCCCAACACCAAGGCAATTTTCCTTGAGACTCTGGGCAACCCCAACAGCGATATCGCAGACATTGACGCTCTTGCGGAAATTGCTCACGAAAACAAGATACCCCTTGTTATCGACAGCACATTTGCTACTCCCTATCTTATCCGTCCCATTGAGCACGGCGCTGACATCGTTGTTCATTCGGCTACAAAGTTCATCGGCGGTCACGGCACAACTCTCGGCGGCGTTATCGTTGACAGCGGCAAGTTTGACTGGGAGGCAAGTGGAAAGTTCCCATCTCTCACCGAGCCTAATCCCAGCTATCACGGCATTTCCTTTACAAAGGCTGTGGGCGCGGCGGCTTTCGTTACAAAGATAAGGGCTATCCTGCTCAGAGATACAGGTGCTACCATTTCTCCCTTCAACGCATTCCTGCTTCTCCAGGGTCTTGAAACTCTGTCCCTCAGAGTTGAGCGTCATGTGGAGAATGCTCTCAAGGTGGTTGAGTTCCTCAAAAATCACCCTGCCGTTGAGAATGTAAATCACCCCTCCCTGCCCGATCACCCCGACCATGCTCTTTATGAGAAATATTTCCCGAATGGTGCAGGTTCCATCTTCACCTTTGAGGTAAAGGGCGGTGCAAAGGAGGCTCAGGAGTTTATCGACAGACTGCAGATATTCTCGCTCCTTGCAAATGTTGCGGACGTTAAATCCCTTGTTATCCACCCTGCAAGCACAACTCACTCCCAGCTCACCGAGGAAGAGCTTATCGACCAGGGTATCAAGCCCAACACCGTAAGACTTTCTATCGGTACAGAGAGCATCAAGGATATCCTTGCAGACCTGGATCAGGCACTCAAGGGCTAATAAGCATTAAGAAAATCCCCGTCAGTTTTATGAAATGACTGTCGGGGACTTTTTGCGCTGTTTTTTTTCGCCGCTATGCCGGTTTATTCAACTATTATTTCTTTTCTGAATTTTATGACCAGTCTCCAAGTTATAAAAAATACTGTTAAAAACAATAAGATCACACTGCCAAGCTTTAAGTTCCTGTAATAGTCATAATGTATGTCAACATCGGTCGTGTTATTGCCTGTAGTTAAAAAAATATGTTCATTGCCCCAAATATCCTGCTCATAGCTTAATGTGTAATTACCGGAAGATAATTTATATTTCGGAGTAATTTTTTTGGAATACGATACATCATTAACAGCATTGCCATTAAAATCATATACGTATTTGATATATTTATTGTTAGCTTGAACAACAAGATTATCGTCAATGCTGCCTATAGCAATACTTCCCCGAAAATTAAATGTCAATCTTTTAACAAACTGACCTTTATTGTTGTAAAACAGCAGGTCGTGTTTGTTTTCGCCATTTCTGAGTGACAAACAAACAGCGAAATTACCGTCTTCACTTGCCGCAACTCCTGTCACGTATTGCGTTTTCATCGGCAAGTACAGGAAAGCAATACCGATCATTACGATAAATAAAGCGGTAAGTATTGTTCCAAGCTTGTTTTTATCGGACGTTTTTTCGCTCATTTTTCATCCCACCCCGATGTCAGCCTATGCCTGTTATCTTCTTGTACCTCTCATAGCTTTCAGCCCATTTCGCCTCATTTTCGGGAAGGTAGACCTTTATTTCCTCCGAGCGGCGGATAATTTTCCGGGCTTCCGAAATATTTTCTATTGCGCCAAGCGAAATAAGCTGTATGGCACCGTTGCCGTATGCGGTGGCTTCAACAGGTCCTGCGTTTACCGTACAGCCGCAGGAGCAGGCGGCGAGACTGCAAAGGAAGGTGTCCTTGATACCTCCGCCCACCATATATATCTTATTGTATTCCTTTCCCGTACATTCGGAAATCTCATCGAGAGACTGTCTGTATTTCAATGCAAGGCTCTCGTAAATGCAGCGCATTACTTCTCCGAGAGTCTGCGGCACGTACTGTCCTGTGCGGGCGCAGTGATCCTTCACCCTCTGAGGGATATCTCCCGGGGGAACAAATTCGGGGGCGGCAGGGTCTATAAAGCATTTGAAAGGCTCGCTTTCACGCGCCATAGCTTCAAGGTCGGCAAAGGAATATTCATGACCCTGTTTTCTGAGATAACGCCTTGTTTCCTGAATGAACCACAGTCCGATGATGTTCTTGAGGAAGGTGGTCTTTCCGCCGAAGCCCGTTTCGTTGGTGATGTTGTATTTTGCGGAAAGGGGAGTGAGGACGGGGCTGTCTGTTTCCGTGCCGAACAGTGACCAGGTGCCGCAGGAGATGAATATGAAGTCCTCCTCCTCGGCGGGGACTGCCGCGGCGGCACACTGAGTATCGTGTCCGCAGACCGCAGTTACGGGACATCGCGGAACGCACAGTTCCTCCGAAAGCTCCTCGGTGAGCATACCTGCTTGTGTTCCCGAGGGGATAAGCTCGGGGAATATGCTTCGGGGAAGTCCCAGAGCGTTTATCACCTTGTCCGACCAGTTCTTTGTTTTTGCGTCAAGAAGCCCTGTGGTGGAGGCAATGGACAGCTCACTGTGAAGCTCTCCCGTGAGAAGGAAGTTAAACAGGTCGGGGGTGAGCAAAATCTTATCGGTGCGGCTCAGAAGCTCCTCCCTGCAAAGCTTTAATGACAAAAGCTGGAATGCGGTGTTTATTTCCATGATCTCTATTCCCGTAAGGGCGTAAAGCTCCTCGGGGGATATCTTTTCAAAAGCCTTGGGCAGTATTCCGCTTGTGCGGCGGTCACGGTAGTTTACGGGATTTTCAAGCAGTGCTCCGTCACTGCCCATAAGACCGAAATCCACGCCCCAGGTATCAATGCCTATGCTCTCAAAGCCGCCTGCGGCGTTTGCCTTGATAATTCCCTGCTTTATTTCAAAAAAAAGTCTCAGGATATCCCAGTAAAATGTGCCGTGGACCATTACGGGGTCGTTGGAGAAGCGGTGTACCTCCTCCATTGAGAGCTTGCCGTTTTCAAGGGAACAGAGCATTGCCCGCCCGCTTGAGGCTCCGAAATCAAACACCAGCACGCTTCTTTTTCCGTCGGGCATATTCTTTCCGCCTTTCTTTTATTTTACTACGCCTTTTTTGAGAATAATGTTTGCATATATCGCTTCCTCGCCTGTTGCCACAACGGCATAGGCATTTTTTGCGCGCTCGTAGAAATCAAAGCGCTCTATCATATCTATCTTGCAGTTTTCGGGCTCGTATTTGTTTATTATCGCCTTGTACTCCTCCCAGATGGTGGGAACTACGGGGTCTCCGGGTACGACCTCCATAAGCATTACCGGCTTTTCGGTGTATGTGTCCAGAGGGAAAAGCTGCATTATTGCGTCAAGCAGCTCGGGGACGCCGTGTCCGTCGCAGCGGATGACTCTTTTGCCATAGGTCTCGGCAGGAAAATTTCCGTCGCCGATAACAAGCTCGTCGCCATGACCCATTTCCATAAGAGTTTTTATAAGCTCGGGGGAAATTATCTTCGGTATGTTTTTAAGCATTGGTATGCCCTCCTTATTTATTGTTTATATAAATTACTCTGCCTTCTTTTCTGGGCTTTGTACCGGGATAGGGCTTGTCGGAATAGCCTAAAATGCAGTTGCCGATGCCCTTGTATTTCTCGTCAATGCCCCATTTTTTCATAAGTGCCTTGCCCTCATCTGTTTCGAAAACCTCTCTTGCACGGTGTATCCAGCAGGAATCGACTCCAAGAGAATGTGCGGCGTTAAGAAGATTTCCCATAACGAGTGCGCCGTCCTCCATATAGGTGTGGACGGTGCTGTCGGCAAACACGATTATCACCGTTCCTGCACCGTAGAAGGGGTCTGTGCTGCTGCCCTTTACGGCGGCGTTCATCATTGACAGGTCGGCGATAAGGTCTTTGTTGCGCACAGCCACCATTATTGTGGGCTGCCTGTCCATACCGCTGGGGGCGTATTCTCCTGCGGCAAGTATTTCCTCAAGCACATCGTCGGGAACGGGTCTGCCGTCATATGAACGTACGCTTCTGCGCTCGGTGAGACATTTTATTACTTCGTTCATTGTAATTCTTCCTTTCGGTTCATATCAGTTTATGACGATAACATCGTCGGTCTGTTCGGTCAGGGAGATATCGGATATGGTAAGGTCTACGCCTGCTTTATCCGCCATTTTATGAGCCTTGGCGATTATCCGCACCTTGTTTTTCTCAAATGCCTTGAGTATCATTTCGTCCTGCTTTTCCTTGGGTATGAATTTCAGAAAATTCTCAAGGACGCCCGGGGTCTCGGCGGCGTTTTTTACCACATCGGGAATGGGCAGATCCTCCTTTTTGATGTAGGGGAGCAGGGCGCGTATTGCCTGGGGATAGTTTAACTCGTCGATATCTATTTTTAGTTCAAATTTCATTCTGATGTCCTTTCTTTTGGGGTAACTGCATACGGATAAATGCGTGAAAACAGTCCGCCTGCATATTCGTTCATCATTCGGATGTAGTCATTCGGTTCAAGGTGTTCCGATGTGCCCATTACATCATAGGTCACGCCGCCCTCGGTTATCTGACAGTCAACAGGCTTCAGCCCGTTATGCAGATAAAAATTTCTCCGCTTTACACGTTCGTCGTAATTGGGTGCGGATTCATCGAGAGTTTCAAGAGCCAGAAACAGCTGCTGACCGTCATACATTCGTCTGAGAGTTCTTATGATAGCCGAGCCGAAGCCTTTGCCTCTTTCGGTCTCCGAGACTGCCAGATAAAACAGATATGAAAGCCTGCCCTTTGAGATGACATATGCAAGACCTATCCATTTTCCGTCGGCGTATATGCCCCAGAAGTCCACGTCCTCCCTGCCTGTCCTTGACATAAGCAGGAAAAACGGGGGACGCTCCTCGGGGGGGAAGGCGGTGAGGTAAAGCTCCTTGATCTGTTTGTATTCGGGAAGCGAGGACTTGACTCGTTTAAGGGTCATTCGCATTTTTGTTATCATTCCTTTTTTATGATTTTTGCTCCGAAGATGAAAATCTGCTCGCTCATCTTCGGGGGAAATATCACAAAAAACATTACAAGGGCGCTCTGCGGTGAACGCCCCTGTTTTGCGCGGTGAATGTTTTTTCGTCAGATGAGAGATCTGTAAAGCTCTGCGATCTCCTCAACAGAGGTCTCTCTGGGATTTCCGGGACGGCAGGCATCATCATATGCGGACTGTGAAAGGAAGGGGATATCCTCTGCCTTTACGATATCCTTGAGGTCCTCGGGAATTCCTACGTCCTTTGCAAGCTGCTTAACTGCGTCGATGGCTGCCTTGCGATACTCGTCCTGAGACATATCGTCAACGCCCTTTACGCCCATTGCTCTTGCTATCTCACGATATTTTTCCCCTGTTGCGGGAGCGTTATACTCCATTACGGTGGGGAGGATTATTGCGTTTGCAATGCCGTGAGGTGTGTCATAAAGCGCACCGAGAGGGTGAGCCATTGAGTGGACAATTCCAAGTCCTACGTTTGAGAAGCCCATACCTGCGATATACTGTCCGAGAGCCATATCTGTTCTGCCCTCGGGGGTGTTTGCTACGGCGTTTCGGAGGCTCCTGCCGATTATTTCGATTGCCTTTAAGTGGAACATATCGGAAAGCTCCCATGCTCCTGCGGTTATGTAGCCCTCGATAGCGTGGGTGAGAGCGTCCATACCTGTTGCGGCGGTGAGTCCCTTGGGCATTGAGGACATCATATCGGGGTCAACAAATGCCACTACGGGGATATCGTGGGGGTCAACGCACACCATTTTTCTGTTCTTCTGAACATCGGTTATTACGTAGTTGATAGTTACCTCTGCGGCAGTTCCTGCGGTGGTGGGTACGGCGAGGATAGGAACGCACTTGTTCTTGGTGTCTGCAACGCCCTCAAGGCTTCTTACATCGGCAAATTCGGGATTGTTGATGATTATGCCCACTGCCTTTGCGGTGTCCATTGAGGAGCCGCCGCCGATGGCGATGAGATAATCCGCACCTGCTGCCTTGAATGCGGCAACGCCCGACTGAACGTTTTCGATAGAGGGATTAGGCTTTATTTCCGAGAATATCTCGTAGGCAAGCCCTGCATTGTCAAGTACATCTGTTACCTTTTTTGTAACGCCGAACTTGATAAGGTCGGGGTCGGAGCATACGAGAGCCTTTTTAAAGCCTCTGTTCTTTGCTTCGTCTGCAATGGCTGCGATAGCGCCCGAGCCGTGATATGAGGTTTCGTTGAGGATAAATCTGTTTGCCATATTTTTCCAACTCCTTTATATTTTTTGCAGATGTATCTGCATTGATTATATGAAAAATGTGCTTGGGAGACGTTCTGATCTCACAGCGGCTTTTTCCGCTTTGTGAAAATGTCTTCGTAATCGCCGCTTGTGGGAGGGGGCTTTATATCGTCCATTCGTGTGCTTTCGGGGTTCTTCTTTGCACGCTTCATTCGGGAGGCAAACTCCTCTCCGGAGGTTCGGCGGTTAGGCTTATGCATATATATATCAGCATTGAAGCCGGGATATCCGAACTGTCCCTTGAGTATCGACAGCACCTTGTACTGCCGCATACACAGATATTGGGGCAGGGCAAAGAGCAAAAGGAACGGCACTCCCATCATAAAGCTTTTATGCGTTATCATTACAAGAATAACACGCAGCAGAAATACCGCAAGCGCATAAACTGTCCATTTTTCACGCTTGCATGAGGAAAGGACGCTCAGCAACACCGACAGGGGGGCGAGGAGACTTTCAAGGAGGGACAGGATATCTCTGTTGGCAAGATACAATGGTATGCCTATCATATCGTACAGGGTCACGGCTCCGTTTATGATAACACAGAGAAAGCCTGCCGCATAAAACAGCTTATCTATGCGCTCCATAAGCTTCTGATTGCGGTTCATCTGTGCGATAAGCTCCCGTTCGTCCATCGGCTGCCTCCATCTGATATGTTACTTATCTCCGTAGGGGTATTTTTTATAACCCGGGTGCTTGCCCGTTACTTTGTAATTTTCACGCATACTGCAAAGGCGGTCGATATTTTCGCGGGAGATCTCTCTTTCGCCGCCGAGAAGGTGGGCGGTAAGGGATATCTTAGCAAAAAGCTCAAGAGTCTCCATTCGGTAGTAGGCGGTGAGAAGGTCTGCGCCCACGGTCAGTGCGCCGTGATTTTGCAGGAGCATTACATCGTGCTCTTTCAGGTAGGGGGCAATGGCTTCGGGTACCTCGTATGTAGAGGGGGTGCCGTAAGGGGTAACGGGAACGCTGCCCACGGCAATGACTGCTTCTATCATTGTGTAGCCGTCAAGGGCTTTATTTGCTACTGCATAGCCTGTGGCGGTGGGAGGGTGGGCGTGAACTACTCCGCCTACATCCTCGCGCTCCTTATAGCAGCGCAGGTGCATTTTTATCTCAGATGAGGGACGGTAGCCGTTTTCAGCTTCGATAACATTGCCTTCGCCGTCAATGCGTACGATTTTTTCGGGGGTGATAAAGCTTTTGGATATGCCTGTGGGGGTGGCGAGAAATGTGCCGTCATCAAGCCTTACGGAAACGTTTCCGTCATTTGCTGCGACCCAGCCCAGCTGCCACATTTTATGGCAGACATCACACATCTGCTCTTTTACTTCGTTAATATTCATAAGAGGAAAATCCTTTCGGTGGAGTATTTATGTTTATATTATACAACATCTATTTATGCAAGTCTATATATTTGTGTAAAATTATACTTAAAATTTGGGAACCATTTTTTAGTTAATTTAAACAACTCCTTAAAATGGGTGATGATATGATGAAAATTGCCGCAAAGCTGTTGCATTTTTTAAACCAAAGTGGTATAATTATTATTTGCAGGAAAAAATATCTTCGCCAAACGGCTTCAATATGAAAGACCAGCTATAAAAAGTCAATACCCCAAATGAAAAAATTAAGAAAAATTTT